>DATBTA010000260.1:0-6061 GCA_036559505.1 Pseudolabrys sp.
GCGTGCCGCACGGCATAACCATCAACGGCCGAGTTGTCGAAGGGCGGCAGATTGACCGGGGCTTTGACATCGTCGGCAACGACGCGACCCCGCGCGCCATGCAACGGCACGCGTTCGATTTCCGCAATCGGTGTGACCCGCTCGCCAATGAGCCGCTCCATATCGTCGAGCCGCAGCAGCGGACCGGAAAAAGCGAAGCAGTCGTCGGTGAGTTGCGCCATTATGCGCCCCTTGCGGCGGCGTTGATGGCAGCGACCGGCGCCGCATGCTTGAGCAGCAGATCGGCTATTGCCTCGACGTTGTTAAGGTCAATCACGGGAATCTTTGCTTGCGGCAGCGCGATATCTGCAGCAATCGCCACGATATGCGGATCGTCCGGGTGAATAAGAGGCTTGCCGTTGGCTGCACGATGGATTTCCAGTTTGGGAAAGGCGTCGCGCTTGAAGCCTTCCACCAGCACCAGATCGACCGGTGACATCTTGGCGACCAACGCCGGTAGATCCCATTCCGCTTCATCGCGTAGTTCGTGCAGGATTGCCCACCGCCTCGCCGATGAGATGATCACCTCCGTGGCACCGGCGGCGCGATGAAAGAAAGAATCCTTGCCCGGCTGGTCAAGATCGAAGCCATGATGGGCGTGCTTGAGCGTGGAAACGCTCGAGCCCCGCGCGATCAGGCTTGGGATGAGCTTCTTGATCAAAGTTGTTTTGCCGGAGCCGCTCCAGCCGGCGAGACCGATAATGCGCATGGCCCCTTATAGCAAAACGCCCGGCTTTGCAGCCGGGCGTCATCGCTAGTGATTTTCGCCGGATTACTCGGCTGGCTGGGTTCGCGCGCTTTTGGGGCTGCTCCCCATTTCTTCCTCGAGCCACAGCTTGTGGTGCTGCTTGGCCCAGTTGACGTCGACGGTGCCCTCGCCCATGGCCTCGAATGCACCTTCCATGCCGATAGTGCCGATGTAGATGTGGCCCAGCATGGCAGCGATGAAGAGTACCCCGACAATCGCGTGCACGACCTGAGCGAGCTGCATGCCTTCGATGCCTGTTCCGTAGAACGGGAACAGCAGCAGATATCCGGTCACAGCCGAAGCGCCGCCGCCGATCACCACGATCCAATAGATCAATTTTTGGCCGGCATTGAACCGGTAGGCTGGAGGATGGTCGCCGCCAACGATGCCACCGCCACGTTTGACCCAATCGACGTCAATGCCGCTTGGGATATTGCCCCCGACCCACATCAAGAAGATCAACACCACACCGATGGTGAACGGGAAGCTGAGATAGTTGTGCGCGTACTTTGCCAGTTCCGACCAGGTCGTGAAGGCTTCGGGCCCGAGCAAGGGCAGCAGCAACGGCTTACCGAAGGTGATGTTGAGTCCGGAAAGCGCAAGGATGATGAAGCAGGTCGCCGTCATCCAGTGCACGGATCGCTCAAAGGCGTTGAAGCGTTCGATCTTCCGGCCCGAACGCCCGCTCTCGATCTTCACCATTCCGCGCGAGAGATAGAAGATGACGATCAGGGCGAGCATGCCGACAACCGCGATGCCGCCAATCCAGCGGAGTGTCACTTCATGAAAGTGCCGCCAATTGCGCCCTTGCGGCTGCTCCAACATGTTGGACTTCACGTCGGGGATCGAGGTGCGGCCCTGGATGCGCCCGAGCTCCTGCAGCAGTTGCTGCTCCTTCACCGCGCTTGCGGTTGGATTGACCGGCGCCTGCGCGCTCGCCGGCACCACAGAGACCACAGTAAACGCGAGCGCTAAAGCACAGACGATGACCCGGATCCGTTCAAAAGGTTTCGCCACGGCATCCTCCCTATCAAGTTTCTTGTTGGCGAATGGAGCGGCGCAGGTGACACCCCGCGCCGCCAAAAATGTCAGGTGGCGATCGACTCGCGATAGGCGGTTTGCCAGCCCCAGGCACCGGAGCCGTAGCCGCGCTTCGACACCCGCTCCTTGTAGATTTGGGCAATGACGTCGCCATCGCCCGCGAGAAGCGACTTCGTCGAGCACATCTCGGCACACAGCGGCAGCTTGCCTTCGGCAAGGCGATTGGCCCCGTATTTCTCGAACTCCTCCTTGCTGCCGTCTGCCTCGGGGCCGCCGGCGCAGAAGGTGCACTTGTCCATCTTGCCGCGCGATCCGAAGTTGCCAACCTTCGGGTACTGCGGCGCGCCGAACGGGCAGGCGTAGAAGCAATAACCGCAGCCGATGCACAGGTCCTTGGAGTGCAACACGACACCGTCGGCGGTCGTGTAGAAGACGTTCGTCGGGCAGACCGCCGCGCAAGGCGCGTCGGTGCAGTGCATGCAGGCCATGGAGACCGACCGTTCGCCCGGCTTGCCGTCGTTGAGCGTAACGACGCGCCGGCGGTTGATGCCCCACGGGACTTCGTGCTCGTTCTTGCAGGCGGTGACGCAGGCGTTGCATTCGATGCAACGATCGGCGTCGCAGAGAAACTTCATACGTGCCATGGTCGTTGCTCCTTATGCCGCTCTGATCTGGCAGAGGGTGGCTTTGGGTTCTTGCATTCCGGTCACCGGGTCGTAGCCATAGGTGGTGAGCGTATTCACACTCTCGCCCAGCACGATTGGATCGGCCCCCTTGGGGTACTTGCCGCGTTGATCCTCGGTCATGAACCAGCCGGCGAAATGGAACGGCGTCCACGTAACGCCCTTGCCGACCCGCTCTGTCACGAGCGCCTTCATGCGGCAGACCTTGCCGCCCGGCATTTCCGCACCTGACACCAGGACCCATGCGCCGTCCTTGATGCCACGTTCGGAAGCATCCGCAGGATTGATCTCAATGAACATCTCCTGCTGCAACTCGGCCAGCCATTTGTTGGAGCGAGTTTCTTCGCCGCCGCCTTCATATTCGACCAGCCGGCCGGATGAGAGGATCAACGGGAATTGCTTGGCGATGCCCTTCTCGACCGCCGCCTTCTGCACCGTGAGGCCGATATTCGGCAGACGGAACTGCTTGGCGTCGGGCAGCGTCGGATACTTGGCAACCAACTCCGGCCGCGGCGTGTAGATCGGCTCGCGGTGCGTCGGGATCGCGTCGGGCAATCCAAAGGCATTCGCCCGCGCTTTGCCGTTACCGTAGGGAATACAGCCGTGCTCGATCGCGACGCGCTGAATTCCGCCCGAAAGATCGATCGCCCAGGACACCGCATCCGGCGTGGTCGGGTTGATCTTGTTGATCACGGCGAGCTCTGCTTCGGTGAGATCCTTGTCCCAACCGAGCTTCTTGAGCACGCCGAGGGTGAACTCCGGATAGCCGTCCTTGATTTCGGAGTCCTTTGAGTAATAGCCGTTGCCGAGCAGGCTCACCTTGCGCTTGGTGCCGTCGGGGAGCGTTTCCTCGCGTTCCAGGCCGAACCTGGCGCGGAATGTGCCACCGCCCTCTTTGATCGACAGGTTCGTATTGTAGAGGATCGGCGTACCGGGATGCCTGAATGCCGGCGTTCCCCAGCACGGCCACGGCAGGCCGTAGTAGTCGCCCTTGTTCGGGCCGGTCATCGCCTTTTGCGTCTTCATGTCGAAGTCGGCCTGGTGGGCCATATGCGACTTCAGTCGCTCGGGCGACTGGCCGCAGTAGCCGGTCGACCAGCCGCCGCGGTTGATTTCGCGAAGAATGTCTTCCGGCGACGGCAAGTTATTCTCGACCTTGATGTTGCGGAACATGCGATCCGCGAACCCAAGCTTCTTCGCCAAGAGATACATGATCTCGTTGTCGTCCTTGGATTCGAAGATCGGCTTGACGATCTGCTCGCCCCATTGCATCGCGCGGTTGGATGCAACGCGCGATCCGTTGGTCTCGTAGCTGGTCGCAACCGGCAGCAGATAGGTGCCGTTCTTGCGTTCGCCGAGCACCGCCCAGGTGGTCGGATGCGGATCGGCTACGACCAACAGCTCCAGGTTCGTGATTGCCTTTGCCGCATCCGGCATACGGGTGACGGTATTGCCGCCGTGACCCATGACGAACATCGCTTTCAGATTGTCCGTCTGCGCCACGTCTCCCTTCGGCAACAGTGTGGCATCATGCCAGCGCGTCGATGGGATACCGGGCGTGTTCATTAGCTTCGGATCGTCGAAGCGCGACTTCAGCCAGTCGAAGTCTTCTTCCCAGACCCGCGACCAGTGCCGCCAGGCTGGCTCGAGCAGCCCATAGTAAAGTGGCAGCGTCACGATATCGAGGCCAAGGTCGGTGGCCCCCTGCACGTTGGTGTGTCCGCGGAAAATGTTGGCGCCGGTCCCGGGCGCGCCGACATTGCCGGTCGCCAGCAGCAGGATGCAGAAGGCACGCACGTTTGCGGTGCCAACTGTGTGCTGGGTGGCGCCCATGCACCAGATCAGCGTCGATGGCTTCTGTTTGGCGAAGGTTTCGGCAACGCGTTTCATCTGCGCTTCCGGAACGCCTGTGACCCGTTCGACCTCCGCCGGATCCCACTTCTCGGCTTCCTTGCGGATATCATCCATGCCGTAGACGCGCTGTTCGATGAACTGCTTGTCTTCCCAGCCATTCTTGAAGATGTGCCAGAGCAGCCCGTAAATAATCGGAATGTCGGTGCCGTTGCGGATACGCACATATTCGGTGGCGTGCGCAGCCGTGCGCGTCATGCGCGGTTCGATCACGAACACGTTGGCGCGGTTGAGCTCCTTGCCTTCAAGAATGTGCTGCAGCGACACCGGATGCGCTTCGGCCGCATTCGAGCCCATGAAGATAATGGTCTTTGCGTTGCGGATGTCGGTGTAGCTGTTGGTCATCGCGCCGTAGCCCCAGGTATTGGCCACGCCCGCGACGGTGGTCGAATGACAGATACGTGCCTGGTGATCGGAATTGTTGGTTCCCCAATACGCCGCCAACTTGCGATTGAGATAGGAACCTTCGTTGGTGAACTTGGCCGATCCCAGCCAGTAGACCGATTCCGCGCCGGACTTGCCGCGGATTTCCATCAGTTTGTCGCCGATCTCGTTGATCGCGACGTCCCAGGAAATCCGCGTCCACTGACCATTCACGAGCTTCATCGGATAGCGCAGGCGGCGATCGCCGTGCACCAGCTCGCGGGTCGCGGCGCCCTTGGCACAGTGCGAGCCACGGCTGATCGGGCTGTCCCAGCCCGGCTCCTGGCCGACCCACACGCCGTTCGATACTTCAGCGATCACGGTGCAGCCGACCGAGCAATGCGTACATATATTCTTGCGGATCGTGGCGCCGGCGACACTCGGGCCGGCAGCTTCGGCTTTTTGTACACTGGCAAGCGGCAAGGCACCGATGGTCGCAAGGCCGCCGGCAACGAGGCCGGAGCGGCGCAGGAAACTACGACGATCGAGGCTAATGCCCGATTGACTGCCAACTGTCGCTGCGAGGTTGCTGCGACGCGTCTGGCGCTCTGTTCTTTTGATCAACACGGCTCAGCCTCCCTCAGCTCGGATAACGGTTGACCTTGTAGAAGGTCTGTACGTCAGCAGAATTCGCTTTGTATCGGGCCTTTTTCTTTTCGGCGTCCGACTCGGTCGCGGCGGCCTCAGTTGCGAGCGGCGCGGCCGCGGTCACAGCCAGACCCGCGCCGGCGCCCATCGCGCGCAGGAAGTCGCGACGGCCTAGCTTTGCTTTATCCTGTTGTTTCATCGCCGTTCCCTCCTTGAATTCGTCCAATCGTTTTTGATCCCGTACCAGGCTTTACGCCGGCAGCTCGAAGGCTTCGGTTTCTATGTCCATGAAGATGCGGCCGAGCGCGCCCAGCCGCCGGTAGAAATCCGCGGCTTGCGCATTCTCCAGGTCGGTGAAGAAACGCGTGATCCACGGCGCCATATGCCTGTCGAAGATGAGACGGCCGGAATCCGTCGGCGCCGGCAGCCTGCGGCTCGCGAGTCCGGACATGATCTCGCACAGGATGCCGGCATGATCTTCGGGCTCGACGACGCCTTCGGCGCGCGCAATGCCGATCTTCGCAAGATCTTCGCGCAGACGCGCGAGCGGACGCTCATGCAGGAACCCGGTCAGGTAATATGAGCCGTACGGCAACAACTCGCCGCGGCCCAAACCGATGAACAGATC
>DATBTA010000261.1:0-2848 GCA_036559505.1 Pseudolabrys sp.
TCCGATCTGGGAGATTGCCAATAACGGCCACGTCGATGCGCTGGCCGTCGCGCTCATGCTGCTCGGTTTGTGGGTCGCCCTGACCGGGTATGCAATGCGCGGGGCGCTTTCAATAGCGCTCGGGGCGCTGGTGAAGCCATATGTGGCGCCGGCGTTGGCTTCGATCTGGCGCCCCTGGGACTGGAAGATGCCGCTCGTCGTGATTGCCGCAATCGCACTTTGTTATCTTCCGTATCTTTCCGTGGGCTGGGGAGTCTTCGGTTTCCTGACCCAAGGATATCTGACGGAAGAGGGCATCGTTTCCGGCAACGATCTCTGGGCGCTTTCTGTCTGGCGTCTCGTTTTCGGCACACATCGCGGCGACGTTGCCGTCTACGCGGTCGTGGCAGCGTCGATCATGCTGGTGATGATGCTTTCGACCGCGCGCCGCCGGGACAGGACAATCGCATCGAGCCTTATGGACACGAATATGCTGTTGCTCGTCGGCTTGCTCCTGGTGTCGCCAAACCGTCCCTGGCACTTTCTGCCCATCATGCCGTTCGTCGCACTCTGCGGTGGCGCACCGGCATGGATCGTTTCGATTGGAGCGCTCTTGCTGACCAACGAACTGTATTGGGAGTTCCACATTCCAAAGCTGATCATCAAGTCTATTTTATTTGGAAGTTTCCTTCTGGCGTGCATTTGGTCGGTCCGGGAGACCTATCTGAAGAAGGCCGCGGGCACAGGACGATCGCAATGAGCGCTTCCGGCGGCAATCCGGTTGTTGACGCGCGCGTCGATCCGCGCCGCTACCACGAATCTGTACAAGGCGAGCGCACCGAGCGCGCCGTCCGTCCGCCGGTCTGCGTCTATCTGGAAGTCACCAATCGCTGCAATTTGCTGTGCACCACCTGTCCCCGCACCTACGAGGAGCTCGAGCCCCCGGCGGATATGGACTGGGACCTGTTCACATCGATTGTCGATCAGGTGCCCGATCTTGCGCGGGCCGTGCTGCATGGCGTCGGCGAGCCGATGCTGGTCGCGAACCTGCCGCGCATGGTGAGATATCTGAAGGATCGCGGCGCCTACGTGCTGTTCAACACCAACGGGACGGTCCTCAGCGAACGCAACGGCCGCGCGCTGATCGCCGCCGAGCTCGATGAGCTGCGCGTATCGCTTGATGCGTCGAACCGGGAAAGTTTCAAGGCCGTTCGTGGCCGGGATTATTTCGGCCGCATCGTGCGCAATGTTCGCGCGTTTCGCGAACTGCAGGACCGGGAGGGACATTCAAAGCCGCAGGTCTCCATCTGGCTTACGGGCCTGAAAGAGACGGTCGTGGAATTGCCCGCATTCGTGCAGCTGGCGGCGGAGATCGGCGTCAGGGAAGTCTATCTGCAGAGGCTTGTGTTCTTCGATCAATCGGCGATCGGCAAGGCACAACCGGATCAGGCGCTGTTCGAGCGCCTGACGCGCGAAGAGGCAGGCTATCTCAGGCAAGCCGAGGATCTTGCGCGCTCGCTTGGCATCACCTTCAGCGCGTCTGGCGCGGCGTCCGAGCCCGGCCTGAGCCTGAAAAGAACCGACGCGGGCTCGCCCTGGTCGCTCTGCCGGCGGCCCTGGTCGCTGATGTATTTCACCGCCAATGGCCGGGCGCTGCCTTGCTGTATCGCACCGTTTTCGCAGCACGGTTACGACAACTACACTTTGGGCAATGCGACGCAGCAGACCTTGCGGGACATCTGGAACGGGCCCGCGTACCGGGAATTTCGCAAGGCCCTGCTGTCCGATGAGCCGCCGGCGGCTTGCGCCAATTGCGGACTGCGCTGGAGCCTGTGAGCGACATTGCGCGCCAGAGCGATGCGCCGCGGCCCGACCTCCACCGCCAGGCCGTCGTATCGGCGGTCATTCCATGCCTCGACGAGGAAGCGGCCATTGCAGCGGTCGTGAGCGCCGTGCTTGCGCAGAACGTGAGCGAGGTCGTTGTCGTGGACGGCGGCTCGCGGGATAGCACGGCCGACCGGGCAACCGCGGCCGGTGCCCGTGTGATTGTCGAAGTGCGACGCGGCTACGGGCGTGCCATCCAGGCGGGCATTGCCGCCGTGCGCGAGGACGCCGACATTCTCGTCTTTCTCGACGGCGACGGCGGCGATCCCGCGGAATTCATCCCCGGGCTGATCTCGCCGATCGTCGCAGGCCAGGCTGTCTTCGCTCTCGGCTCCCGCACGCGCGGCGCGCGCGAGCGCGGCAGCCTGGCGCCGCAACAGGTCATGGCCGCTTGGGTCGGCAGCCTGCTCCTGCGCCTCGTTTACGGCGCGCGCTTCAGCGATCTCTCGCCATTTCGCGCGATCCGGCGCGATGTGCTGGATCGCCTCGGCATGAGTGACATGACGTATGGCTGGAACCTGGAAATGCTGATGCGGATTGCCGCGGCCGGTGTGCCCGCATGCGAGATCGCTGTTGGCCAGCGCCGGCGGATTGGCGGAGTGTCGAAAGTTTCGGGAAATTTCCTCGCCGGCCTCAAGGCGGCCTGGTCGATGGCGACAACGTTTATCCGGCTTGCGCTTCTTCTGAGGCGCCAAACACACCTTTGAACGCGCGTTATCTCGCTTGCGGCTGCGCGTTTCATCCTCCGAGGGCGATCGCAATGCCCACCAGTGCGGCGCCGACAATGACCATTACGAGGCCCGTTAGCCAGGGCCGAAGGCCGGCATAGCGCGCAAAAATGACTCCGCAAAAAAACAAGGAGACCACGGCGACAGCGTTGGAGACTCGCAGCGCCGTTTGCACATTGTCGAAGACGAGAAAGGGAATCACGACCGGAAAGGTCGACAGAATTACGAGGATGCAAACGCCTAATGCGCCCAGCCAG
>DATBTA010000262.1:0-14871 GCA_036559505.1 Pseudolabrys sp.
CGACGCATAGGCGGACTGGCCGATCTGCCCTTCGAAGGCCGCGATCGACGCCGTGGAGACGATGACGCCGCGCTCGCCGCCCGGCAGCGGCTCCGTTGCCTGCATGGCAGCGGCGACAAGCCGCATCATGTTGAAAGTTCCGATCAGGTTGATGCGAATGACGCGCTCGTAGTCGGCGAGCGGCATCGGTCCGTCGCGACCGACGATGCGCTTCGCCGGCCCGACCCCGGCGCAGTTGACCAGGATACGGGCCGTGCCGTGTGCGGCCGCCGCTTTCTTGATGGCCGCTTCGCCGCTGGCGCTGTCGGCAACATCGCAGGCGACGGCAACGCCTTTGACGTCCGCAGCCAGGTCCGCGGCCGCTTTCTCGTTGACGTCGACGATCGCGACTTTTGCGCCGGCTGCGGCCAATGCCCGCGCGGTCGCGGCCCCCAACCCCGACGCACCACCGGTCACGATTGCAGGCTGTCCCTTGATCTCCATCAGCGGCCTTCCTCAGTGGTGAGCACGCGAGAGGATAGAGGCGTCCCATAAACCTCGTCCACCAGGGGTGCACGATTTCGCAAGACGGCGCGCTGGTTGATCGATCCCTTGTCGGTCATTTCGCCCTTATCCATGGATGGCAGATCGGCCATCAGGATCGCTCGTGCGATGCGCGTCGAGGATCCCTGGCTGAGAGCGGCCAGCTTTTTCAGCAGCTCGGCGAATTTCTGACGGACGCCCGGCGCGCCGACGATGTCGGAGGCAGACGCGTCGGGGCCCAGGCCGCCAAGTTTCCGGCAGGCCTCGATATCGGGGAACACAAGTGCGGCGATAAAATCGCGATCAGCGCCGGCAAAAACCACGTCGCGAACGAAGGGAGCAAAATGATCGATAAAGCGGGCGCGCAGCGGTCCGACGCTGACCCATGTGCCCGTGGAAAGCTTGAAATCCTCCGCGATCCGGCCGTCAAATAACAGTCCCTTGCCTGGATCGTTCGGGTCAACGAATTTCAACGCGTCGCCGATCTTGTAGAAACCCTCTTCATCGAACGCGTCGCGCGTCAAATCGTGCTGCCGCCAATATCCAGGTGTGATGTGTGGGCCTCGCAGCCGAGCTTCCAGCTTCCCTTCGTTCGGCACCAGCTTGAGCTCAACGCCGGGGGTCGGAACGCCGATGTTGCCGGGCCGATCGAAATCCCACGAGCAGGCAAGCGCAAGTGGCGAGGTTTCCGTCGAGCCGAGCGAGGATAGAAATATAATGCGCTCGCCGGTTGTCTCGACCGCGAGTTGCGTGAGCTGATCCCACGTCGTCTGGTTCAAGCCGGCGCCGGCGTAGAACAGTACTTTCAGCCGGCTGAAAAAGTTGCGGCGCAGGGTTTCATCGGCACGAAAATGAGCGACCAACGCCTCGTACCCTTTCGGGACGTTGAAGTAGATGGTGGGAGCGATCTCGCGCAAATTCCGCACAGTCTTCGGCACGCCCGGCGGCGTCGGATTCCCCTCATCGATGTAGAGGGAGCCCCCGCATGTCAGCACCATATTGAAGTTGTGGTTGCTGCCGAAGGTGTGACTCCATGGGAGCCAGTCGACCACCACCGGCGGCTCGTCTGTGACAAAAGCAAAGCCGGAGGCGAGCATCGCCTGGTTCGAGCACAGCATGCGATGCGTGTTGATGACGGCCTTGGGGCTTCCGGTCGAGCCTGACGTGAACAGGAACTTGACGATCGTATCGGGCGTAACAGTCTCATGTGCCGCCGCTACGCCTGTGTCATCCTGGGCGCCAAGAAGATCGGAAAACAATGTTGTCTTCCGGTCGCCCAGCAGATTGCGCGCCACGACCAACTCGATGTCGTCGGGGACAGTTGCATAAAGTGCGCGCGCAAAGGGTCCTCCGTCGTTCACGAAGACGAGCCCGGGCGTCAGCAATTCAATGATCATTCGTAACTTCCCGAAATCGCTCGACATCAGCGAATAGGCGGGCGAGATCGGTGCGTAGGGGATGCCGACATATGTGGCCGCGAGGCCGAGCAGTGCGTGCTCAATATCGTTGCCGGACAGCACGACGATAGGTCTGTCGGGAGATAGCCCGCGTCGCAGCAACGACGCGCCAATCCGGCGCACGTCTGCAAGAACCTGCGCGTAACTGAGCTTGCGCCAATTTCCCTGCGAATCGCGCTGCGCAAGGAATACGCGGTCGGGCGCAGTGCGGGCCCAATGCTCGAGCGCGTCACTGAGCTTGCGATGGAATTTGCCAAGAGGTTGCGCCGCGCGGATGTGAATGACGCCATCGGCGCGTTTCTCAAGGACGACATCGAGCTTGCCGAGCCGGACCGGCCGCAACGGCGCGGTAGCGAAAGTCGTGACCTCTGACACTGCGCTCGACATCGACGCTTGTTACCTCGGCTAATTGTGCGTGGTCTTCGGCGCGCGTTTCTCAAGAAAATCTTTCAGTCGCGCCTTTGCCTCGGGATCCGCCTGCGCAATCGCCGCCATAAGCGCCTCCACGGCGTATCCGCTCTGAGGATTCATTTCGGCAATGCGCGGCAGTGCATGCATTATGGCAAAATTTGTCAGCGGCGCATTGCCGGCAATGCGTTGCGCGATCTCAAGGCCTTTTGCAAAACCATTGCCAGGTTCCACCAGATAAGTCGTCAAACCGATGTTCTGACCTTCTTCGGCGGAATATGTGCGACCCGTGAGCATCATATCCATCATTCGCGCGGTACCGATCAACCGTGGTAGTCGAACCGAGCCGCCACCGCCAACGTAGATTCCACGGCTGCCTTCGGGCAGCGCGTAATAGGCTGAGCGCTCGGCGACGCGCACGTGCGTTGCGGCGGCGAGCTCAAGACCGCCGCCGACCACCGCGCCGTGCAAAACAGCCACGGCCGGCACCTTGCCGAATTGAATTTTCTCGAACGCTCTATGCCAGAGGTTGGAATGCGCAATGCCTTGCGTGACGTCGCGCTCCTCCAATTCGGAGAGATCCAGGCCGGCAGAGAAATGCTCGCCCTCTCCCGCGATCAGCACGGCGCCAATGCCATCCGGCAACGACGAGAAGAACTGCTCGATTCCGACAATGGCCTCATCGTTGAGCGCATTGCGCTTTTGCGGCCTGTTAAGCCGCAGAATGGCGACCGCGCCCTCGCGCTCCGCAATGAGGGACGCCGGAAGCCTGACTGCAAGACGCTCGGCCATTATTCCACCTCGTAGACATCAAGGCGCACAGCGCGTGCTTCGCGCTGGCCGCGCGCCAGGGCCAGAATCCGGTTGAGCCAATCGACGTTCGGGTCGGAAGTCTCGAACCGCATTACGGTCCGGAAATAATAGTGAGCAGGATCGACATTGTCGCCCCGCGCCAGCCGTTCCATTACTGCGGGCGGCCCGTGCCGGAGCCCCTCGCTGGTGACCATGATGCGTGCGCCATCGTCGGTTTCGATGATGTACCGCGCTTTGATATCGGCAGCACCGTCTGTGCGAATGATCTGCCAATCGGCGCCGCCCGGAAGAATCCGTCCATTGAGCCTTGGCCCGCGCACGGTGCCACCGAGGATGCCGATGACACGCCGCTCGCCATAGGGTGTGTGGCCGAGACCGGTGATGCCCTCGAGCTCTGCGAAAATCGCGAAAATGGGTTGCTTTCCCAGCATGACGGCAATCCGTTGGAGGCCCAACTTCTAACTGGCGGCCATTTGACCCTGCCGGTGGCCAGCCGTAAATACGGGACGCAACCGGGATCCCATCTCTATGGCGCGTATTACCTCGCTCGCCGAAGCCATCAAATCCGCCATCAACGATGGCGACACCATTGCTCTGGAAGGCTTCACGCACCTTATTCCTCACGCCGCCGGTCACGAGATCATTCGCCAGGGCCGCAAGAACCTGACGCTGATCCGGATGACGCCCGACCTTGTCTACGACCAGCTGATCGGGATGGGTTGCGTCGCCAAGCTCATCTTCTCTTGGGGTGGGAACCCCGGCGTCGGTTCGCTGCACCGGTTACGCGACGCGGTTGAGAACGGATGGCCGCACAAGCTCGAACTGGAAGAGCATTCGCATGCTGCGATGGCAAATGCCTATGAGGCTGGCGCGGCCGGGCTGCCGTGTGCGATTTTCCGCGGCTACATCGGCGGCGACCTGCCGAAGGTCAATTCCAAAATCAAGCGCGTGACGTGCCCGTTCACCGGCGAGGAGCTTGCCGCCGTGCCGGCGCATCGTCCAGACGTCGCCGTTATTCACGCGCAACGCGCCGACAAAGCCGGGAATGTCATGATTGAAGGCGTGCTCGGCGTGCAGAAGGAAGCCGTGCTTGCGTCCAAGCGTTCGGTGGTGACGGTCGAAGAAATCGTCGATGAACTCCCCGAGCGAAGCCTCAACGCTGTAGTGTTGCCGCACTGGACCGTCGGTCATATTGCCGAGGTGCCTGGTGGCGCCTTTCCGTCCTACGCGCAGGGCTACTATCCACGCACCAACAGCTTCTACAAAGAATGGGACGCGATCTCTCGCGAGCGCGACTCGTTCCTTGCCTGGATGAAAGAAAACGTGCTGACCAAGGGACCCGAGATCTTCGCACAACACGTGCGCAAGTTCCGGACGGCTGCGGAGTAAGCGTCATGGCCGACTATACACCGAACGAAATGATGACGATCGCTGCGGCCCGGGCACTTAAGAATGACGACGTTTGTTTCGTCGGCATCGGCATGCCGTCGGCTGCGGCAAATGTCGCGCGCCTGACGCACGCGCCGAATATCACGCTCATCTATGAGTCGGGCACGCTTGCGACCAAGCCGAACATCCTGCCGCTCTCGATCGGCGACGGCGAACTATGCGAGACCGCAATCACCACTGTTTCGGTGCCGGAAATGTTCCGTTACTGGCTGCAAGGCGGCCGCATCAAGGTCGGCTTTCTCGGTGGTGCGCAGATCGACAAGTTCGCCAATCTCAACACGACAGTGGTCGGGCCCTATGACAAACCGAAAGTCCGGTTGCCGGGTGGCGGCGGTGCGCCGGAGATCGCGACCTCGTGCGGCGAGATCTTCATTATCATGGCGCAAGGCAAGCGGAGCTTCGTCGACAAGCTCGATTTCGTCACTTCGATCGGTCACGTGTCAGGCGGCGACAGCCGAAGCAAGCTTGGAGTAAAGACGAAAGGTCCGACCAGACTGATCACCGATCTCGCCATTCTCGAGCCCGATCCGACGACGAAGGAAATGACCGTTGTTTCAATTCATCCGGGCGTGACGCGTGAACAGATTCAGGACAATACCGCCTGGAAGGTCGCGTACGCGGCGAAGGTCGCGGAAACACCTTCGCCCACGAAACGCGAGCTCGAGGTGCTGCGTGATTTGCAGGCACGCACCAAGCGCGCGCAAGAGGCGGCGTAATGGCGCGCGATGTCTTTATTTGTGACGCCATCCGTACCCCGATCGGTCGTTATGGTGGTGCGCTGGCCAAGGTTCGTACCGACGATCTTGCTGCCGTTCCGATCAGGGCGCTGATGGCGCGTAATCCAAAGGTCGATTGGGCAAAGCTCGAGGAAGTTTACTACGGATGCGCCAATCAGGCCGGCGAAGACAATCGCAACGTCGCGCGCATGGCGCTTCTGCTTGCGGGGCTGCCCGACAGCGTACCTGGCGTGACGCTGAACCGCCTCTGCGCCTCCGGACTTGAAGCCGTTGGCACCGCTGCGCGTGCGATTCGCGCGGGCGAAATGGATTTCGCGATTGCCGGCGGCGTTGAATCGATGACGCGCGCGCCCTTCGTGCAGGGAAAAGCACAGGAGGCGTTTTCCCGAGCCGCCGAGATTTATGACACGACGATCGGCTGGCGCTTCGTCAATCCGCTGATGAAACAGCAATACGGTATAGATTCCATGCCGGAAACCGGCGAGAACGTCGCGGAAGAATTCCAGGTTACCCGTGCCGACCAGGACGCTTTTGCTCTGCGCTCCCAGCAGCGTGCTGGCAAAGCGATCGCCGCAGGCTATTTCGCCAACGAGATCGTTGCGGTGGAAGTGCCCGGAGGCAAGGCGGGGCCGGTTAAAGTGGACAAGGATGAGCATCCGCGCCCCGACACGACGCTTGAGCAACTTGCCAAGCTGAAGACTCCTTTCCGCAATCCGGGGACCGTCACCGCAGGTAATGCATCGGGTGTGAACGATGGCGCCGCGGCCATGATCATCGCGTCGGAGGCGGCGATTAAGGCCCATGGCCTCAAGCCGCGTGCGCGCATTCTCGGTATGGCTTCAGCGGCCGTGCCGCCACGCATCATGGGTATCGGGCCAGTGCCTGCGACCCAGAAGCTGATGGCCCGCCTCCGGCATAAAATCGGTGACTATGATTTGATCGAGATCAACGAAGCCTTCGCCTCACAGTCGCTAGCCTGTCTGAGACAGCTTGGGCTTGCCGACGATGCCGCGCATGTCAATCCGCACGGCGGTGCGATTGCGCTCGGCCATCCACTCGGCATGTCGGGCGCCCGTCTTGCACTGACGGCCGCGCATGGACTGGAAGAGAATGGTGGAAAGTTGGCGCTTGCCACGATGTGTGTCGGCGTCGGTCAGGGCGTGTCGCTGGTCCTCGAACGGGTCGGCTAAGGGGAAATAAAAGGGGCAATAAGAATGACGCTCGTTTTTCCGAAGAATAGCCTCGGGGCTTTTCCGAAGCACCTCTCTCCCGGCTATCGCAGCACGGTGAAGCGGTCGCCGTCCAAGCCTCTGATCATTGTACCACACACGTTGTCGGAGTTGACCGGGCCGGTCTATGGCCACAACGCGGTTCAGGAAGGTGATGCCGACCTCACCAAGCAGCACAAGGGTGAGCCGCTGGGGGAGCGCATCATCGTACATGGCCATGTGCTCGACGAAGACAAGCGTCCTGTCCCGGACACGCTGGTTGAAATCTGGCAGGCAAATGCCTGCGGCCGTTACGTACACAATGTCGACCAACATCCGGCGCCGCTTGATCCGAATTTCACCGGAGCGGGGCGGACCATCACCGACAAGAAGGGCTATTATCGCTTTATCACTGTGAAGCCTGGCGCCTATCCCTGGGGCAATCACCACAATGCCTGGCGGCCCAACCACATTCATTTCTCGGTTTTCGGACATTCGTTCCTGTCGCGGCTCGTGACCCAGATGTATTTCCCGGGCGACCCATTGTTTCCGTTCGACCCGATCTTCAACTCGGTAACGGACGAGAAGGCACGTCAACGCATGGTCTCGCAGTTTGATCTGGAGAACACGATTCCCGATTGGGCGCTTTGCTTCCGTTTTGATATCGTGCTGCGCGGACGCGAAGCCACACCTCAGGATACGGACAAGCACTAGCGCGTGATCGTGTTGAATAAGATCATGCGCAAAGGAAAACATTGATGTCGGAAATAACCCCCTCGCAGACCGTTGGCCCATTCTTCGCGTACGGGCTCGCGCCGCACAGCCGTTGCGATTGGAAACCCAGCGACATTTATGACTGGAAGGAAACCGCCGGCGCCAACTTGGTGACCCCCGACGCCTCGGGCACCAAAGTCCGCATCGAGGGCGCCGTGCTCGATGGCGACGGCATGCCGATCAATGACGCGATGATCGAGGTCTGGCAGGCCGATGCGCAGGGTCGTTACGCGCATCCGGCCGACGGCCGGGCGCGCCCGAACACCAAGTTCATGGGCTTTGGACGCTCGGCGACCGACAAAAATGGCGTCTACAGTTTCGATACCGTCAAGCCAGGGTCGGTTCCCGGCCCCAACGGCAAGGAACAGGCACCGCACATCGTGTTCTGCATTTTTTCGCGCGGCATGCTCCGGCAGATCTATACCCGGCTCTATTTTTCCGACGAGGCATCGAACGCGAACGATCCCATCCTGACGCTGGTCCCAGCCGACCGGCGCGGGACTCTCGTTGCCCACAAGGAGATGCGGGGCGATATGCCAGTCTACCGGTTCGACATTCGCGTCCAGGGCGAAAACGAGACGGTTTTCTTCGACATCTGACAGAGCGCCACCGATTTTCTGCCGTTAGTGGCCATTTGGCGGTCACCGATAGTCGCCCACCACGGCCCAACGCCTGAGCCTAGAATGTGGGGAATGGCCCACTTCTGGCCAACCTCTCGCCTATGGCCGGCGTGATTTTGCTTTTGATTACAACAATGGCCTAGTTTTGGAGGTGGGCTTCCAGCCCACCCACTTTGCCCATCTTTCCCAACTCCATATATGCGGTTGACGTTTGGGGCGGGAGTTGGTTCGCTTAGTTCCAGCGGCCGGTGAGAGCCGCTGAGGAAACGCAAGCCATGAACGAACAAATTCTCCAGGAGATCAGCGAATTCTGTCGTGCGCGTGGGCTCGCCGAGTCGACCTTTGGCCGCCGCGCCGTCAACGACGGCAAGTTGGCCAATCGGCTGCGCAATGGCGGCCGCATCACGACCGATACGCTGGACCGCATCCGCGCGTTCATGGCGCGCAATTCGGACGGGGCTCCGGCGCGCCGCCGCGTTCTGTTCGAGCCAACTCCCCCTGGTGTTCTGCCAGTGGTGAAGCCGGCGGCACCGCCGGTCGCTTCCGGCATGTCGGGTGAGGACCCGCAACGCAATTTCCGTTTCTTCGACAACCGGCAGAAGTACCTGCTGTTCGTGAACACCTGCTCGGAGAAATGGGAAGTTGCGTCACGCGTCGGGCTTGAGCTTGCCAATATCCATCCACGACCACCCGCGGTGCGCGTGTTCGACGCCGGTGTCGGCGACGGCACGGTGCTCGCGCGCGTGATGCGCTCGATGCACGACCGTTTCCCGACCACGCCGTTCTATATCGTCGGCAAGGAGATCAGCCTCGAGGACATCCGCCTGACATTGCACAAGATGGCGGATCGCTTCGTCGAGCATCCGTCAACGGTGTTGGTGCTCACCAATCTCGCCTATGCGGAAGCGCCCTGGCTCGCGGTCAAATCGCTGAGTGCGGCAACCAGCCTGGTGTGGAAGGAGTTGGCGATGGAGGGCAACACCGCGCACAGCTTCGAGAAGCAGATTACCGATCTCGAGCCGTTTCTCGCCGAAAGCTGGAAAGCGCGCGTCAGTGCAAAGAGCGGCAATCCTGTCTACGAGCGTCCCGTCATTCTCGTGATCTACCGCAACGATCACAAATTCCTGCTCGACCAGATCATACCGAAGCCGGGCGGCACCGTTGCAGATTACGATCTCGTTATCGCCTCGCAGCCTTATCGCGCCCGCGCCTCTCTCGAGTTCAAGGCCAAGCGCGTGCTGGCGCCGCTTGCACGAGCGCTCGGTCCGGGCGGCCGCATGATCGCGATCCACTCCTACGGTCACGATCCGGGGATGGAAATCATCCAAAAAGTCTGGCCGAACGACAATCCGTTCGTTCACAGCCGCCACGACCTGCTCAAGGAGGTCAAACACGACCTGGGCGCAGCCGGCCGCGATCTCAACTTCAATGCCTATTCCGACCAGCGGTCGTTGTTCCGCTACGACATGCACACATTGCCATCGGAGATTTCTTCATCGATCGGAACGTCGACGCTGCTGGCCGCTTGGAACGCGGCGATCTACGTGGCACAGGTCGAAGACGACCGTTTGTCGGATGTAAACAGCGACCGCCGTTATATAGAAGCAACGCGCGATATTCTTCAGAAGCACGGCGGTCTGTGGTTCTACGACGAATCCTTCGTGATCTCGCGCCGGCGCGAATAGGCGCGACCCATGCCTGCGGCTCCAGCGCCTGATGCTGCCGTTTTCGCGGGGCACTTTTCGCTCGAGGCAACACGGCCGACTGTGGCGGAGATCACCGCGCTGGCCGATATCGTTCCGCCGGCGACGCCGATCTACTTCTCCGCCGTACCAACGATCACGCGACAGGAGGTCGTCGCCGCGGCGGCCGCATTGCGCAAAGCGGGACTGGAGCCCATCATTCACATCGCGGCACGTCGTCTTGCGAGTGCTGCGGACTTGCAGGAATTACTGTCGGGCCTGCGCGGCAACGCCGATGTGCGGCAGCTGTTGGTGATCGGTGGCGATGTTGACGCGCCGGGAGCCTTCGCCGACGCCCTCGCGGTCATCCAGAAAGGCCGGCTGCGCGAGACCGGCATCGAGGAGATTGGAATAGGCGCCTACCCCGAAGGCCATCCGCGTATCCCGGCCGGGCGTCTCGAATCCGCGCTCGACGAGAAAATTGCCGCCGCAACTGCGCAGGGCTTACGCGTTCATATTGTCAGCCAGTTCTCCTTCTCGCCCGAACGGATTCTGGGCTGGCTCAGACAAGTTCGGGCGGGCGGCATCGGCCAGCCGATAAGAATAGGCATGGCGGGACCAACCAGCGTGCCTGCGCTGCTGCGCTATGCGAGGCGCTGCGGCGTGGCCGCTTCCCTGCGCGGGCTGGTCTCGGGCGTCGCCAGCGGTCTCGTCGGGCACGTCGGACCGGACCGCATCATCAAAACGCTTTCGGCAGCGGACGACCTCGGTGAGGTCGCGCCACATTATTTTTCATTTGGCGGGACGCTTGAAACCGCACGCTATGCATGCGAAGCCGCCGCAGGACGGCACGACGCGAGCCGTGCTATGGCTCGAAGCAATTAAGACCCGCTGCACGGGCGGGCCAGTCGCGGAGGGAGTGATGACACAAAGGACTAAACCGCCATTTCGCGCCGATCACGTCGGCAGCATTCTGCGCACTGCGCCGGTCAAGGATGCCCGCGCCAAGCGCGAGAAAGGCGAGATCACCGCGGCGCAGCTCAAGGAAGTCGAGGACCGCGAGATCGAGAAGATCATCAAGAAGCAGGAAGAGATCGGGCTGAAGCTTGCGACCGACGGGGAATTTCGCCGATCATGGTGGCACTTCGACTTTTACGGAATGCTCGACAATGTCGAGATTTACGAACTCGACCACGGCATCCAGTTTCAGGGCGTGCAGACCAAGCCGCGTTCAATCCGCGTCACCGGCAAGATTGGCTTTTCCAACCATCCGATGCTGGAGCATTTCAAGTTTCTGAAGGCGCACACCAAGGTGACGCCGAAGATGTGCATTCCGGCGCCTTCGACGTTCCACTTCAGGCTCGAACCCAATGCGGTGAGCAAGAGCGTCTATGCAAGCCGCGATGCCATCTTCGACGATCTTGCGGTCGCCTATCAGAAGGCGATCAAGGCGTTCTACGACGCTGGCTGCCGCTATCTGCAGTTTGATGACACCGCATGGGCTTATCTCTGCTCACAAGCCGAATTGCAGAAGGCGCGCGACCGCGGCCTCGACGTTGATCATTTGCAGGAGAGCTATACCAAGTGCATCAACAAGGCGCTGCAAGCCAAGCCCGCCGACATGGCAATTACCACCCATGTCTGTCGCGGCAATTTTCGCTCGACTTTCATCTCGTCCGGCGGCTATGAGCCGGTTGCCGAAAGCCTTTTGAGCAAGTGCAACTACGACGGCTACTTCCTCGAATACGACACCGACCGCGCCGGCGGCTTCGAGCCGCTGCGTTTCCTGCCCAAAGGCAACAAGATCGTTGTGCTCGGGCTGATCACATCCAAATCGGGCCGGCTGGAGCCCCGGGCTGACATCAAAAAGCGAATCGAGGAGGCGACCAAGTTCGTTGCCCTCGATCAGCTTTGTCTGTCGCCGCAATGCGGTTTTGCTTCGACCGAGGAAGGCAACGTGCTGGCCGAAGAAGAGCAGTGGGCAAAATTGCGTATGGTCGTCGAACTTTCCGAAGAGGTTTGGGGAAAATGAGTGCTCGCACCTCGCCGCCGTTTCGGGCCGATCACGTCGGCAGTCTACTGCGTCCGGCGCCACTGAAGGATGCGCGTGCCAAGCATGCCAAGGGCGAGATCGACGCTGCCACCCTCAAGTCGGTCGAAGACCGCGAGATCGAGAATATCGTCAAGAAGCAGGAAGAAATCGGCCTCAAGCTTGCCACCGATGGCGAATTCCGCCGTACCTGGTGGCACTTCGATTTTTTTCGCGGCCTGGAAGGCGTCACCCCGATCACGACAGATACGGGGATCAGGTTTCATGGCGTCGAGACCAAACATGAGGCGATCCGCATCGACGGCAAGGTCAAGTTCAAGGGCCACCCCCATATCGAGCATTTCAAGTTTCTCAAGAGCAAATGCCGTGTAACGCCTAAGATGACAATTCCGGCGCCCAGCACGTTCCATTTCCGCCAAGGGCGCGCGATGGTGAGCAAGCAGGCCTATCCGGGCTATGACGAGTTTTTTGCCGACATCGCCGCTGCCTGGCGCGCGGCGATCAAGGCCTTTTACGACGCCGGTTGCCGCTACCTTCAGCTCGACGATACCGCCTGGGCGATGATGTGCGACCCGAAAGAGCGAGAAGGCTCGAAATCGCGCGGTGATAACCCCGACACACTGCCCGCGATTTATGCGCAGGCTACCCGCGCGGCGCTGGAGGGTAAGCCTGCCGACATGGCGATCACCATGCATTCCTGCCGCGGTAATTTCCGCTCCACGTGGATCGCAGAGGGTGGCTATGAATTTGTGGCCGAACAGCTGCTCGGCAATACCGACCTCGACGGCTATTTCCTCGAGTACGACAGCGACCGCGCCGGTGGTTTCGAGCCGTTACGCCACTTTCCCAAAGGAAAGAAACAACTGGTGCTCGGCCTTGTCACTTCCAAGAGCGGCCGGCTCGAGCCGAAGGACGACATCAAGCGTCGCATCGACGAGGCGACGAAATATGTTGCGCTCGACCAGTTGTGCCTGTCGCCGCAATGTGGCTTTGCCTCGACCGAGGAGGGCAACGTGCTGGCCGAGGACGAGCAATGGGCGAAACTGCGGATGATCGTGGAGTTGGCGGAAGAAGTTTGGGGCCGCTAGTCTTCGTTCATGTCGCTGCGTAACCGTCCTCCGTTTCGCGCCGATCACGTCGGCAGCCTGCTGCGCACCGCGCCGCTGAAAGAGGCCCGCGCAAAGCATGAGAAGGGCGAGATCTCTGCCGACGTGCTGAAGGCCGTCGAAGACCGCGAAATTGCGGCCATCATCAGAAAGCAGGAAGAGATTGGCTTAAGAGCCGTTACCGACGGTGAATTCCGGCGTGCGTTTTGGAACTACGATTTCCTAGGCAGACTGGATGGTGTCGAGGTCTATCTCGGCGAGCGCAAGATCAGGTTCCAGGGCGTCAACCCGAAGCCCATGATGCTGCGCGTCATCGGCAAGCTCGGCACATTCTCCGGTCACCCGATGCTCGACCACTTCCGTTTTGTGAAAGAGCACACACGTGCGATGCCGAAAATGACGATCCCGTCGCCCTCATCGCTGCATTTCCGTTACGGGCGCGACGCGGTACCGGAATCGATCTATCCCGACATGGCTGATTTCTACCGCGATCTCGGCCAGAGCTACCGCAAGGCCGTGCGTGCCTTTGCAGACGCGGGCTGCCGCTATCTCCAGCTCGATGAAGTGAATTTCACTTATCTCTGCGACCCCAAGCTGCGCGCGCAGGTGGCGGACCGAGGTGATGATCCGGAGAAGCTGCCGTCTATCTATGCCGGCATGATCAACGCAGCCATCTCGGATATCCCGCCAGACATGACGATCGCGATGCATCTGTGCCGGGGCAATTTCCAGTCGACCTTTGTTGCGTCTGGCGGCTACGAGCCGGTGGCGGAGATTCTGTTCAACGCGATCAACGTGCACGCGTACTTCATGGAATACGATACCGATCGCGCCGGTGGTTTCGAGCCATTGCGGTTTGTGCCAAAAGGAAAGACGGTCGTGCTCGGTCTGGTCACCTCGAAATCGGGCCGACTTGAATCGAAAGACGACATCAAACGCCGAATCGAGCAGGCCGCAAAATTCGTCCCGCTGGAGCAGCTTTGCCTGTCGCCGCAATGCGGGTTTGCCTCGACGGAAGAAGGCAACATCTTGGCCGAGGACGAGCAGTGGGCGAAACTGCGGATGATTGTAGAGCTTGGCGAGGAGATCTGGGGCCGATCATGAGCAAGAGAACCAAGCCGCCGTTCCGCGCTGACCACGTCGGCAGCCTGTTGCGACCGGCTGTGCTGAAGAAGGCGCGCGAGCAGCGCGCAAAGGGAGAAATCACGCCCGCCCAGCTGAAGGAGATCGAGGACCGCGAGATCGAGCGCGTCATCAAGAAGCAGGAGGACATCGGCCTGTCGTCGATCACCGACGGCGAGTTCCGCCGCTCCTGGTGGCATCTCGACTTTCTCTGGGGTCTCGACGGCATCGAAAAGCACATCATGGATACCGGCGTTGCTTTCGCCGCCGTGACGACGCGCAACGAAGGCCTGAAGGTGACCGGAAAAGTCGGCTTTTCCCACCATCCGATGATCGAACACTTCAAGTTCGTTGCTGCCCATACCAAGCGCACGCCGAAGATCACGATTCCCGCGCCGTCCGCCGCCTACGGGCGGCCGATGCGGACCCCGATCGACCAGAAGGCCTATCCGAAACTGGACTCATTCTTCGAGGATCTCGGCCAGGCCTATAGAAAGGCCGTTGGCGCCTTCGCCGATGCCGGCTGCCGCTACCTGCAGCTCGATGAGGTCTTCATCGCGATGCTGTGCGACCCGAAATACCGGCAGGCGATGAAGGACCGCGGTGACGACCCGGAAAAGCTCGGCGAGCTTTATGGCGATCTGATCAATACCGCGATGTCGGATATTCCGTCCGACATGACCATCACCATGCATATGTGTCGCGGCAATTATAAATCGACCTTCATGGGCGCCGGGGGCTACGAGGCCGAGCAGGAGATTTTGTTCAACCGCATCAAGGTCCACGGCTACTTCATGGAATACGACACCGAGCGGGCCGGCGGCTTCGAGCCGCTCAAATTGGTGCCGAAGGATCGCCACGTGGTGCTCGGCCTCGTCACCACCAAAAGCGGCCGGCTCGAATCCAAGGACGACATCAAGCGG
>DATBTA010000263.1:0-3805 GCA_036559505.1 Pseudolabrys sp.
GGCCGGGAGTAACACCGAGCGACTGCTAGAAATTCTGGTCAACGCGATACCGCCAGCGGCTGCTGTGCTAGCGACAATCACCAATTTGCTCAACCTCTGGCTTGCGGCGCGCGTCGTGAAATTCTCCGGCCGTTTGGCCCGTCCCTGGCCCCAGCTTTCGTCAATGACCTTTCCACCGTTGATGACCGCAGCACTCGGCGTTGCAATCGTGCTCAGCTTTCTGGACGGCATGCTCGGTATCGTCGGCGGCATCGTCGCGGCAAGTTTGCTCTTGGTCTATGGCGTGCTCGGATTTGCAGTGCTTCACGTCATTACACAAGGAATGAGTGCACGCCCGTTCGTGCTCAGCATCACTTATGCCGGTGTAATTCTGCTCGGTTGGCCGATGCTCGCCCTCTGTCTGCTCGGACTGGTCGATACGGCGATCGGATTGCGAGGTCGCATATCCGCCAAGCGCGGTCCCCCTACCCGTTCTCGAACATGAGACATCCAACCAAAGTTAAAATTGAGGAGTAACCAGCTATGGAAGTGATCCTGCTCGAGCGTATCGGCAAGCTCGGTCAAATGGGCGATGTCGTTCGCGTGAAAGACGGTTTCGCCCGCAATTTTCTGTTGCCCCGCGGCAAGGCGCTTCGTGCGACCGCGGACAACAAAAAGCGCTTCGAGGGCATGAAGGCCGAATTGGAAGCCAAGAACCTCGAGCTCAAGGGCGAGGCCGGCACGCTCGCGAGTAAGCTCGACGGCAAGACTATTGTCGTCCTCCGTCAGGCAAGCGAGGGCGGACAATTATTCGGCTCGGTCTCGACGCGCGACATCGCCGGCCTGCTTAAGGCCGATGGTGCCGAGGTCGGCCGTTCGCAAATCGTGCTCAATGCACCAATCAAGACGATCGGACAATACAAGGTGCCGCTGGCGCTTCACCCCGAAGTCGAAGTTTCCATCACCGTCACGGTCGCGCGCAGCGTTGACGAAGCGCAGCGCATTGCACGGGGCGAAGATGTGACCGTGCGGCGCACGGAGGCTGAAGAGGAAGCTGCTGCTGCTGCTGCGGTCGCGGAAGCCATGTTCGATCCGGAAGCCAAAGCGCGGCACGATGCGCCCAACGCCGAGGCTGCATCGCCGGACGCAAAGAGCGAGGAGGCGCCGGCAAAGCCGGCCAGGGCAAGGGCAAAGAAGAAGACCGCCGAGGCCTGACGCCTATTCCGGTTTTTTCCCGCCCTCGGCCGGCTTGGCGTCGCCGGCCGCGGGCACATTTGCTTTGGTGTCACTCGCTTTCGGTTCTGGCGCCAATATACCCAACGGCTTCGGTTCTTCACCCGACGCATCGGGCTTCTTCTCGGCGCCCTTCCCTTCCTCGGGCTTAGCAGGCGGCTTTTTCTTTGCCTCAGGCTTGGCGTCGCCCTTGGTCGCTCGCTTGGTTGCCCGCCCTGGACCGGAAGGCCCCGCTTCCATCGATTTGAGGTAGTTGGCGATGGCTGCCGCTGATTCCCGGCTCGCGGTGTAATGCTCGCGCAGAAAGCCATCGAGACCGAAAAGCCCGCCTGATTTCGCGAGCCCCTGCGGCGATTTGTGACACGGCGAGCAGTCCGACGCGAATAGCTGGGCGGGGGTCTTGCCCTTATCGAGACTTTCCTGGCCAGCCGCTGGACCTGCCAAAATTAATGCCACAAGGCCGATAATTGGCCCTCGCAATGATCTGCTGATCATCGAACCTCCTGCGTCACCCAGCGAACAAAAGCCTTGATAGCGCATTCTTTCGCGATTGTGACCCGTGGTCTGCATTGCATCTGCAGGATTGCCGCTATCGCGGAACTTTGATTAATTATCGCGGTCCGATTTGTAGGTCCGCTGCGTTGGCCTTTTTGGGCAAAAATGCCGACAGCAGCACGCGGATTTTGGGTGATGGAGGCGGCCGATGGACCGGTTGCTTCAGTTTTTGCTCAGTCGATTTATCCGGCGGGGGACATTCAAGGTCACAACCTCGCGTGGCCGGACATTTACCTGCGGCGACGCCACCGGAATGCCGGTCGCGGTGCGATTTACCACCCGGGCCGCTGAACTCGGCATCGTGCTCGATCCCGAGCTCAAATTCGGCGAAGCCTACATGGATGGCACGTTGGTCGTGGAGCAAGGCACGATTGCCGAGGTGCTGGCGATCGCGCTCGGACAGCAGATGTGGTTGCCCAACTGGGCGTGGCCACAATGGCTGCTGCGATACATCGGGCGGCGCTTCGCTCAATTCAATCCCCGCACGCGGGCGCGCCGCAACGTCGCCCATCACTATGACCTCGACGGCCGTCTCTACTCGCTCTTTTTGGATGCCGACAGGCAATATAGCTGCGGCTATTTCGAAAAGCCGGACACATCGCTCGACGACGCGCAGCTCGCGAAGAAACGTCACCTTGCGGCCAAACTGAGACTGAGCGGAGAGCAGCATGTCCTGGACATCGGCTGCGGCTGGGGCGGGCTTGGCCTATATTTGGCGGAATTCGGCGGCGCTAATGTCACCGGAATCACGCTGTCGCAAGAGCAGCATGCGATCGCAAACGAGCGCGCGGCTGAGAAACATTTAAGCGATCGTGCCAGTTTCCTTTTGCAGGACTATCGCGACTTGCAGGGGCCGTTTGATCGCATCGTCTCGGTTGGCATGTTCGAACACGTCGGCGTCAGTCACTACGATACCTTCTTCAAGAAATGCGCAACGCTGCTCTCCGACGACGGCGTGATGGTCCTGCATTCCATCGGCCGCTCCGAAGGTCCTGGCGTCACCAATCCCTGGATTGCCAAATACATTTTTCCAGGCGGCTATATTCCGGCCTTATCGGAGGTTCTGCCCGAGGTCGAGCGTGCCGGACTGCTGGTAACGGACATTGAAATCATGCGCCTGCATTATGCGGAAACGCTGAAAGCATGGCGCGAGCGGTTTCTCGCCCATCGGGAAGATGCGAAGCGCATCTACGACCCCCGATTTGTGCGGATGTGGGAATTTTATCTCGCCGCGTCCGAGATGTCCTTCCGCGAGCAGAACATGATGGTCATGCAGATCCAGCTGACCAAGCGGCAGGGAGTCGTGCCAATCACGCGAGACTATATCTCCCAGGAAGAGCGGCGTTTCGCCGACTTGGAACGCAGACGCCGGCCGCCATTGCGGCTCGCCGGCGAATAGGTTGCAGGCCGCTCAACCCCCGTTACCGGCTACGGTCAAGAAAAATCGGTCTTTCCCACCGCTCGATACAGCATGTGAATTGCGGGACAACTGCGGCACCGGCACGTTGCGGTCACATAACGCGTGCTATGCCACAATTTCCGGGTAAGCACCGACATCCATGGCAATCGCTGATTCGACAGCCCGCAAGCAGGCCGAAGAACCTGCCCCACTCTACCGTTCCGCTCCGCATAACATCGAGGCGGAACAGGCGTTGTTGGGTGCTATTCTGGTCAACAACGAAGCTTTTTACCGCGTTTCGGATTTTCTCGAGCCTGCGCACTTCTTCGAGCCAATTCATCAGAAGGTTTATCAGCTCGCGCGTGACTTGATCCGGGCCGGAAAGCTCGCAACGCCGGTCACGCTCAAAACGTTCCTCGATGCCAACGTAGACATCGGGGGCCTCACCGTCAGTCAATATCTTGCTCGGCTTGCGGCTGAAGCAACGACAATCATCAACGCCGAAGACTACGGGCACACGGTCTATGATCTCTCGATACGCCGTGCACTGATTCAGGTCGGCGAGGATATGGTGAATGTCGCGTTCGACGCGCCGGTCGACTTTTCGCCGCGCAACCAGATCGAAGACGCCGAGCGGCG
>DATBTA010000264.1:0-2292 GCA_036559505.1 Pseudolabrys sp.
TTCAAACCGTCATCTCGAGCTGGAAAGCGTCGCGACCGGCATTGCAGCCGCGAACGGGATGCAAACCTGGCTCTGGAACGATCCGAAGTTCGGGACGAACATCGCCGAGCTGACGTCGCCGTCGCACGTCGCCGTGGCCGCAGAGCGCACGGAAGACGTGGGGACGATTGCGGCGTCTGAGCGCTGGACCCTGACCGCGCCCGACCCCGGGCAACGGGTCTGGACCGACGACTACTCGAACATCGCAGGCGCGTTCTGGCGCAAGCTCAGGCAGGGCTGGTCCAACCGCCAGGCTCACTAATCGTTTCGCCGGACTAAAACGTCCGTCGAACCGATGAATCAGTTCGTGACCAGATTGATCTCTTTCACAAGGCGCGCATATTTTTCCGAGTCGGACTTTGCCAACTTGCCGAGCTCCTCGCCTCCACCCCCGACCGGCTCGATGGCGCCTTTGTCAAATGTCCCGATCAATTTCGGATCTTTAAGCGCCTTGTTCATCTCCTCGTTCAGGCGTGCGACGACCGGCGCGGGCGTACCAGCTGGAACGAAAGCGCCGTACCAGGCTTCCAGCACGACGCCCTTGTAGCCCGTTTCCTCAATAGTCGGAACGTCCGGCAGCAAACGGCTGCGCTTGGCTGCCGAGGATGCGAGCATCTTGATCGTACCCGCTTGGGCGTGCTGCATCATGGATGTCGGTCCGAGGATCGCGACCTTGACGTGGGCAGCGATGAGATCATTGATCGCCTGACCCGCCCCGCGATAGGGCACGTGATCGAACTTAACGCCTGTCTCCTTCTTAAGCCATTCACACAGCACATGCTGATTTGAGCCGACGCCCGAAGTGGCAATGCCGACGCCAGGATTGGCTTTCGTGTATTCGACCAACTCCTTGAGCGTGCTCACACCGATTGAGCTGTGCGCGGCGAGAATCTGGCCGTGCCGCCCGAGAAAGCAGACCGGGATCAGTTCTTTTGTGTAGTCGTAGCTGAGCTTCATGATATGCGGCGCGCTTGCCGCGTTGTCATTGGTGATCAGAACCGTGTAGCCGTCGGGCGCGCTCTTCATCGCGGCGTCCATGCCGATGGTGCCGCCGGCACCGGTGCGGTTCTCCACCAGCACCTGCTGCCCGATCGTCAGCGACATGCGCTCACCAGTGGCGCGCGCGATGAAATCGATTGCGCCGCCCGGGGCCAGCGGAACGATGAACCGTATGGGCCTGGTCGGCCAGTCTGACCCTTGCGACCACGCTCGCTGCGATCCGGCGAGACCGGCGGCAACGGCACCGAGCAGCAATCCGCGGCGATTCAACTTCGACATGAGCCCCCTCCTTCGAACAGAGGATGACCCTATCACGCCGATTTAAAACGAGCCTAGCCTTCGTGCCGCCCATCAAAGGCGGAGTTGAATCATTGGCTTAGGCCGCCCAGGAACTTATTTGCGTTCCAAAGATTATTGGGCCAATGGGAGGCGTGCCATGACCAAAACGGACATGGGTGCTACTGACACTGCGCAACCTGCCGACGACATTGCCTGGCGGCATTTTTGGCTGGCGAATGTGGTGGTGGAAACCGATGGGCGGCCGCTTGTGCGCGCTACCCGTCCCGAGTTGCGGCCCAGAAAAGAATCCCTGAGCCGGCGCCTGCAGAGGCTTCGTCACATGCGGGCGGTGCTGGGCGCGCCGCGGCACTAGACTTTATCTTGTTTTGTACCCGCGCCAGCAATGGCGCGGGTACGCAATGTTGGATCACAACCAGTTGCTGCGGTCCTCGCAGCGGAATGGATCAGCCCGGGCAGACGGACAGGCCGCTGCAGGCACCGAGCGTATAGTTGGCCGCGACGGCGTTATCGCCCGCGGACTCGAGTGCCTCGTCGGAAACGTCGAAGTTCAGGATGCTGTCGTCGATCTGTTCGAGCTCAATCTTGGTCATGGCCTAATCCTTTTTTACGGCTCCCCTGTGGAGCTGTTCACAAGCTAGGATTAAATCGTCAATTTGCATGTGACGGAAGTCACACAACTTGCGTTTTTCCGGTGCGGTTGAATGGAGATGTTCTGTTTTCGCCGGAAACAGACGTCGGCAAGCGACGCTGTTAACCGTGTTTGCGGTTATTTCCGCGCAGTCATTCCGTTTTCGCGAGCGCAGCGCCTGAGCGCGGAAGAATGACCCGAAACTCGGTGAAGTCGCCGGGCGCGGTGTCGACCTCGATCGATCCGCCGTGCTGTTTCACGATAATGTCGTGACTGAGGGAAAGCCCGAGCCCGGTCCCTTCACCGGCAGGCTTGGTCGTGAAAAA
>DATBTA010000265.1:0-4233 GCA_036559505.1 Pseudolabrys sp.
GGCGCAACCAGCAGCACGTTCGGCACGTTTCCGAAGCTCGCCACCGCGGAGAAATCATTGGCCGCGTCATACGGCAAGTTCGGATAGGCCGCGGGCGCGCCCGAATGCGCGGCCGCATTGATCAGGATGGTGTAGCCGTCGGGATCGGCTTTCGCGACCGCCGCCGATCCGAGGCTGCCGCCTGCGCCACCGCGATTTTCAACCACGATCGTCTGACCGAGCTGCTTCGATAGCGGGTCGAGCACGATGCGTCCGAGAATGTCGATGGTGCTGCCGGCCGAGAACGGCACGATGGCGCGGATTGGCCGCGCTGCCGGCCAGGCCGCCTGCGCGAATGCCGGACGAACGAGCATCGGTGCCGCCAAAATGCCGGCGGAAAGTTGCAGGAATTTGCGACGGTCGTGCGTGGTCATATTGTTCCCCCGATTATTGTGCGCCCTGCATTATCGTCCGGCCGCGGATGCACGCGCAACAAGGCTGTTGCACTCGCCATTCAGCCCTGCCTAGGCTTTCACGGCCAGAACGGAGAAAGACAAATGCCAGACTTCAAGTGGGATCACGTTCATTTGCGTACGCCCGATCCGGAAGCCACGGCCCAGTGGTTCGAACGCATGTTCGGCGCTGAAATTATTCGCTCGACTCAGCAGGGAAAGCCGCGCGTGGACATCAGGCTCGGTGGAGCCTTGATCTTCACCGCCCAGGTCAGTTCCGGTGACGGGGTTAACCCGGCGCCGGTCACACCGTATCAGGGTCTCGACCATTTCGGCCTTGCGGTCTCGGGCATCGATGCAATCGCGGCCGATCTTAGAAAGAAGGGTGTCGAGTTCACCCAGGAGCCGCATTCACCCCGGCCCGGCATAAAGATCTGCTTTCTGCGCGGGCCACAGGGCATCTCGATCGAGCTGCTCGACCGCGATCCGAAATATTCCTGACGCGGCGCGATGCCGCGCAACACTTCGGGGGAGGACATGAAAATTGGAATAGGCAGCCTTTTCGCCTTGATGCTCGTTGCGTCGCCGGCCGGCGCGCAGCAAAAGAGCCTGCGCGACCAGATCGTGGGAACCTGGAATTTCGTGGTCGCCGAAGTGGTGGCGCCCGACGGCAAGAAGTCGTTTCCTTTCGGGGAGACGCCGAACGGCATCCTGATCTTCACGACCGGCGGGCAGTTCGCGCAGATTCACGTCGCCGGCGACGTGCCGAAGATCGCGAGCAACAACCGCCTGACCGGCACGCCCGAGGAGTATTCGACGATCATGCGGCGGAGCATCTCGCTGTTCGGCACCTACAGCGTGGACGAGGAAAAGAAGACGGTGACGTACAATATCGTATCGAGCACTTATCCCAACTTTGCCGGCGAAGCGCAGGTACGGACGATCGACAAATTAACCGCCGACGAGTTTGTCAACACCAATCCGAACGTGGCAGGTGGCAGGGGCCGGGCCAGTAATTTCTATAAACGGGCCATGTAAGGCGTCCCGGCAGCAGCGGAACAAAGCGTCGCGGGAAAAACGGAAGAATGGGTTGCCCTTCGCCTGCCGCCTCGCCTAAATGGCGTGGGGGCGTCGCGGCAGAGGGGAACAATGCGAATGCGTGCGTTTGGACTGGCGGTGGTTGCCGCGACGATCTTCGGGGCAACCGCAGTGGCCGCAGACGGGCGGTTCGAGCGCAGCCTGAAAATGCTCGCCCCCGAAGAGCGCCTTGAACAGCTCTGCGATTACACCGCGATGACGCGCATCCGCACCGAAGCGAAGCAATATCGCCCGGACCGCGCTGTGGCCAATGCTATGGCTGAGCCGAAAGCGTCCGGCGATACGCTCGAAGTGACCGGAGGCGCGTTCCGCAGCCGCAAGAAATGGTACGCGCTGTCCTATCGCTGCACGTCGACGCCCGACCGCATGAGCGTGGTGGCATTTCATTTCACGATCGGTGACGAAATCCCCGAGGCGAAATGGTCGAGCTACGGCCTGTGGGACTGATCGCGCTAGTTATGTTGCACAACCACCTTGGTCCCGAGCGGCACGCGACCGTAGAGATCCGCCACGTCATCATTGACCAGCCGGAAGCAACCTGACGACACCGCTTGGCCGATGGTTTGCGGCGCGTTGGTGCCGTGGATGCGGTAGACAGTCGCGCCGAGATTCATCGCGCGTGCGCCTAACGGATTGCCCGGGCCGCCGGCCATCCAGCGTGGAAGATACGGCTGCCGCTGGATCATTTCCGGCGGCGGCACCCAGTCCGGCCATTCGCGCTTGAGGGAGATCTTCTGGATGCCACCCCACTGGAATCCGTCGCGGCCAACTCCGATGCCGTAACGCAGCGCAGTGCCATTTCCCATGATCAGATAAAGGTAACGGTCGGCGGTGTTGACGATGATCGTGCCGGCCGGCTGCTCGGTGCGGTAGAGCACCGACTTGCGGCGAAACTCCGGGGACAGCTCGGCTATGCGTCCGCTGTCATCGACTCCGGGGTCGACGTCCTGCATCGTTGGAGCGGACGACGGCAGAAGGGTCTGCGAATAGGCCGGCATAGCCGGAGCCAGCAATATCGCGAGCGCGAGAACCCGCAACTGAAGCATTTCAATTCCCCCGAATATTGCGCGCGCGGCGCGTCAGATCGTGTCCTTGATTTGTGTCTGTGGGCGATCGGAGCCGCGTGCGGTCTCTGTGTGCCAGCGGCCCTTTTCGTCTTCGTATTCGATGGTCTCCGTATGGCCCGGAACGGTCTGCTCAGCAGCAGCCCGCTGTGCCGCGGCAAGCGCTGCCGCATGCGACGGATAGGGCTCCGAAAACACGCCGTCGACTTTGTAGGCCCAGCCGCCGTCGTGCTCGACAATCTCGTAGGTGACTTCCACCATGGACGCGACCCTTGGATACACGGAACCTGTCTTAAATAAGGTAGCGCCATGGGGTTGGTTGCGCCAGCCACAACGCCGCATAGGGTGCAATAGTTACCGCCATGCCAGCTATGCAAACCGCTTAACAGCCGTCAGAAATCGAATTCGAGGCCAAAGCGGCGCTTGAATGCGGCGCGATCGCGCGGCAGGGCCGCCTTGAGGATGGCGCGCGCGGAATAGTTGCCCCTCATCACGCCGGCGTCCATATACGTCCAGTCGACAATGTCACGTTTGCCGAAGGTGATGGTGTCGCCCTTTTTCGGGCCGGCAAGCGTAAGTGGCGTGTTGCCGATCTGCCCGATAAACCGGTCGCCGACGTGCGCGAACGGATAAATCCAGAAGAATTCCGGACCGCCCTCACCGAGCAGCGCGATCTTGACCGCAAACCGCTCCATGGTCGGCCCCGGATGCCGGGCGAGCGCAAGGAAACCGGGCAGCGATTCACGCGCGCTCTGCATTGCCGCCGACATGATGGGGTCGTTGAGCGCGAGATAATAAAGAGCGCCCTTGTGGGCCTTCGCCGCATCCGGCTCCGGCGGCGACGCCGTGAGGCCGGCTGCGCGCGCGGCACGGAGAATTTCCGCAAAGCCTTTTGCGGTTTTCTTCGATGTATCTTTTGATGGCATGGCGCGGCCTTTCCGCCGGCGCCGCGGGCACGCACGCCGGTCCGGTCATGGGTCGCGTGAGGTAACGAAAAGGTTCAAAGCGTTCGGGAGCGGCGAGGCCGCAGGTACGCGCACCGCTATCGGCGTTATTGGCGGCGGTAGCGCTTCAGGCGGTCGATATAGTCTTCGATTTCCGGCGGCAGAACCCGCAAACCGCGCTGCGCGGCCGAGGACAATACCGGCCGCCATTGCGAGCCTTTCAGAAAGGCGGGTTCCTGGCCCGGCGGGATGGTCCGATCGAAAACGACAACGAGCATAATGGCAAGGAGCGCGATGCGGAGCGCCCCAAGCGCCGCGCCGGCAACGCGATCGGGAACGCTGATATTGGGGCCGACCATTTCGTTGAGAGCCAATCTCAGCAATGCGCTGAGCACGGCGCCCGCAGCCACGAAGATTGCCACGATCACGATCCACGTCTGTATCGTCGGCATTTTCAGATAGGTCGTGAGCAACGGCGTGACGCGCGGCGCCGCAACCACTGCGACGCCCATCCCGGCGATATATCCGAAAATCGTCGCCAGGCTGCGCAGCAGCCCGGTCATGAAGCCCATGACGACGGCGACGAACAGGCAGACGTAGATCGCGAGGTCGAACCAGTTGGTCGAGAAAAAGGAGGTCATTGCGATTTGTCCGGGCGGGACTAGGCTGCGGACGTCTGAAGATCTGAAAGAATCG
>DATBTA010000266.1:0-6628 GCA_036559505.1 Pseudolabrys sp.
GACGGCAACCACCTCGTCGGCGGGAAAATTGCGCTCGGCCAGAATGTCGAGCATCTCGCGCCCAACATTGCCGGTGGCACCCACCACGGCGACTTTGTAACCCATTGTTAACGCTCCGGAATAAATTACCACCGGCCCTCCGGTAAGGGGCAACCGGTTGGCAGCGCTTCTAGGCGAGAACTGCGCCTAGCACAACGGTATCCAGTCAAAGACGACCGCATGCACCCCGCCCTGCACTCATGGCGAGATGAATTTCCGTCCAACTTCGTGCGCCTGCTCGCATATCTGTGTGCGATTGCCCTGTTGTCCATAGCAGCTGCGCGTCTTTTTGAATCGCCGAAAGCGATCGGCGCCATCACTCCGATGCATGAATCAAAATGGATCGAGATCGAGCGGCCCTTTCCCGCCTTTGCCTTGTCGATTCCCGAAGCCGCCGAGGTCGCTGCGACCTACGCTATTCGCCGGCATGCCGACGGCGGGGGACGCAGGGACATTCTTGAGCTTGGAGACGCCGACGGCACCGCGCCCTATCTGCATGTCGAGATCTATCGTCCTGGCACAGAAATTCAGACTTTCGCCGACTCGCAGGCCGAGATTCTTGAGAGTGCGGCGGCGCTCGGGCCAGTCGAACTCAGGCGTGCAGAGCAGGACCTCGCGAGCAAGTTTGGCCCGCTGACTGTCTTTTTCTTTACCGCCTCGAAAGGCACGCCGCGTCAATGCCTGGCCTATGTGCGCGCGTTCGACGACCCGCGCCTGCAATTGTCCGGCTGGTTTTGCCAGGGCGGCAGCGATTTCATCCAGCAGAGCACTTTGGCCTGTGCACTCGACCGATTGACCCTCCTCGCCGCCGGCAGTGAGCCGAAAGTTGGCGTGCTGTTCGCGCAAGCTGAACGCAACCGAAGTTTTTGCGGCCAGCGGGATCCAATTCTGGCGGCCACGCCGAAATATCATCTTCTTTGGAAAGCATTGGCTAACCGGCCAAAGCCACGCCGCATCGGGCGCTAGCGGATCATCGATTGAGAAACGGATTCTGCCAGCCGCGTTCCTGTACGCGCGGGGGATAGGCGGTCTCCAGGTAGTTCAGCACGAGATCCCGTTCCTTCGCGTCTAGCTTCGGCATGTTGTGCTTCTCATTCATCAACGTAATCGTCTCGTCCCATTGGCGCCGGCTCATGCCCTGTTGGGCCACCAGTTTGAAATTGTGACATGCCGTGCAGGTGTAAAAGGTTTCGTCGCGGCCAGACCCGGCAGCAAATTCCTCGGGGCTTTCCTCCCGCGGAGTGAATTCCTTTGGTTGCGCGGAGATGGCGTGGACGGCTACAGCCGAAAGCATGGCCGCGATGATCACTGAAACGACACCACGCATTTGTCGGTCGCTGCCTGCCGATTCGGGTTTAAAAGCGCCGGACGGGGTGATACCCGGCCGGCGCTTTGGAAATCCTTCCGCTCCGATAGAACGGTCGCTCACTATCCGATCAGCACCGCGATTCGATGCATCGGGTTGCCGCCGTAGCCGCTCGGGTTCCAGTTCGGCGCAATATGCGGCTGCATGAGGCCGCGAGAATCCATCGCGCGCGCCCAGATCTCGTAATAGCCATCGCGTGGCAGCTTCAATGAAGCGGTCCAGCGTTGCCAATCGTATCTGTTCTTCGCCTTCTCCATCTTGGCCGGCTCCCAGGTCACTCCGTAGTCCGCCGAGACGTCAACACGGCGCACGGTGAAATCGCCCGCCCAGGAGGCACCGCGCAACTTTACGTCACGCGTGCCAGTTGCCAGCTTGGCGCCGTTGCCCGGGCTGGTGATGATAGAGCGCACCGGCATCGACTCAAGAATCTTGAAATTCTTGGGGTCAGCCTTTGAGCCCGGCACCATCGGATTGATGGTCAGCCGATACGACGTACCACCCATACCTGGACCGTCGTGCTCCTTGTCGCGGATCACGATGCGCGTCAGCCACTTCTGCGACGCCGAGCCAGGCCAGCCTGGGTAAAGCAGACGCACCGGTCCGCCATGGATGTTCGGCAAGGGCTGACCGTTCATTGCCCACACGATCATGGAATCGGGATCCATCGCTTTCGCGATGCGCACGCCGCGCGAAAGGGTTGGCTTGCTGGCGTCGCCGGACAGATGCAGGTCGGCAGCGTAATGTGCCGTGTACATGCCTGATGACTTTACGCCTGCCGCTTTCAGCACATCAGCGAGGCGCACACCGGTCCATTCAGCGCAACCCGCGCCACCATTCGTCCATTGATTGCCGCTCGCCGGCGGCGAGAAGAACGACCGGCCGTTGCCGCCGCATTCAAGCACAAAGCGGCGGGTCTGCGGCTTGAATTTCGACTTGAGCTCGCCGAGCGTCAGCTCGAGGTTCTTGTTCACTTCGCCTTCAACGGTGAACTTCCATTTGTCCGGCTCCTTAGCCGCTTCCGGAATCTGCCCGTTGTTCCGGATGAAGAATTTCTCGATTGGCGTGGTGTCGTCATCGAGCAGGCTCTCAGGCGTTTCCGCCACCAGTGGGCGCTCGCCAATCACCACCAGCTTGTCGCTCTTGCCTGGGAAATTTAGATAGGTCGGGCCCTTCTTGGCTGGCGCGGGAGGCGCGGCCGGTGGCGACGCCGCGGGAGCGCCCTGCGCTATGGCAGCGGGAATCAACCCGACCGGCATATTGGCTGCAAACGGGATCGCACCTCCGACGGCGGCCCCCATCGCGGCAAGCCCAGCGCCGTTGAGAAAGCCACGTCGGCTTGGCCCCGTCGCACGTCCGAACGCAAAAGCGTCAGCTCGCTCCGGATCGTCGCGGTAGAGGTCCTCAAGTGAACGTTCTGTCTGCCCAGTCATGATCGTCCCCCGTATCGTTAGGCCCTTAGGCAGGACCGTTGTTCTCTTTTTAGGTTGGTAAGTGAAATATCCTTCCACGAATTCAACGGAGAGCCAACAGCTCCGGTTTGGCGGCGCCACTCCCGCCTGGTCTCCAATCGAATTCGCACCTGCACGCTATTTTGGGGACGAGCCCTCGGGCTAAGACGCGCTCCACTTCGGGGCCGCGATTCTGCATGTAGAGCCGCCAGTCCGGCTTTTTTTAAGGAATTACGGACATATACGTACTTCCGGGCCCCTGTTCCGTGAAACGGAAGCCCGCTAGACTGCGTTGCAGCATTGGAAGGCTCGAGGAACCCATGAAATTCAACGCCGTTGCCGGAGCAATTGCTTTTGTCGGGGCCTTGGCCTTCTTGGCTGCGTCCGCGGACGCTCAGACAAACCAGACCAAGAAAAAGGGCACCGTCACCTATAACCGCGACCGGACGGTCGTGGTGACCCGCGACGAGGACGGACGCACCCGCACGCGGGTCATCATCCAAAAGCGGTCCTATCTCGATCCGGGTACGGAAACGTTTCCGGGCGAGCGCGTCGGTAATACGGGCTATATCGAAAATCCGAACCAATACGCCGGAAGCGTGATCAACAATACGTCGGCAGGTCTTTACAACACGCAATCGGCGCTTCCCGGGCCGTGGACACTACCATTCAAGACCAACCCCTGGATCGGGTACTGAAACGAAAAACGCGGCCCCAGGCCGCGTTTTTGTTTTCACCTTTCGCAGTCGCAGGCCTACGCGGCGAACTGCTCCAGTTCGGTCAGGATCGCTGACCCCATCTCCGCCGTTGAAACGACTTTGGTGCCTTCCGATTTGATGTCGGCAGTACGCAGACCCTTGGCAAGCGTTGCTGAGATCGCCTGATCGATCCAGTCGGCTTGCTTGCCGAGATTGAACGAATAGCGCAGTGCCATTCCGAACGACGCAATCATCGCGATCGGATTGGCGATACCCTTGCCGGCGATGTCCGGCGCCGAGCCGTGCACGGGCTCGTAGAGCGCTTTGCGCTTCTTAGTCTTGGCATCGGCCTCACCGAGCGAAGCGGACGGCAGCATGCCAAGCGAACCTGTCAAGGTTGCGGCAATGTCCGACAGCACGTCGCCAAACAGGTTGTCGGTCACGATGACATCGAATTGCTTCGGCCACCGCACCAGCTGCATGCCGCCGGCGTCAGCCAACATGTGCTCAAGCTGAACGTCCTTGAATTCGCGCGCATGTAAGTGCGTCATGACTTCGTTCCACAGCACCCCCGTTTTCATGACGTTACGCTTTTCCATCGATGTGACCTTGTTGCGCCTCTTTCGTGCAAGCTCGAAAGCCACGCGGCCGATCCGCTCGATCTCGTAGGTATCGTAGACCTGCGTGTCGATTGCGCGTTTCTGGTTGTTGCCGAGGTCCGTGATCGTTTTCGGCTCGCCGAAATAAACGCCGCCGGTCAGCTCGCGCAAAATAATGATGTCGAGACCTTCAACGACTTCGCGCTTGAGCGAAGATGAATCTGCTAGCGCCGGGTAGACGATTGCCGGACGCACATTGGCGTAGAGATCGAGATCCTTGCGCAAACGCAGGAGACCTGCCTCGGGCCGCACGTCATAGGGCACCTTGTCCCATTTCGGGCCGCCGACCGCGCCGAAGATCACGGCGTCCGCCGCTTTGGCTTTTTCCATTGTGGCATCTGTGATGGCCACCTTATGCGCGTCGTAACAGCACCCGCCCACCAGCGCCTCTTCAGTCGCGAACCTGTCAGGACCGCCTTTATTGAAGAAGTCGATGACGCGTTTTACCTCGGCCATGACCTCGGGGCCGATACCGTCGCCGGGAAGAAGAAGCAGATTGTGGGTTGCCATTTACGCCTCGCCGTTACTGGTACGCGCGGATTGCTAAAGGGCCACACGGCCATTGGCAAGAGAAGTCGCGCCAAGTTTTGTTTGTTGCAAGGCTAATCCCGGCCTCGACCAGATTGTGACCCCGTGTCGATCTAGGCTCTCAAAGGCCCCAAGTCCCGCTATTATTGTTGGGTAAGTTCGGGGCATCGTTCGGGGCACCTACATTGCACGAGAAAGAACTCCGCATCGCACTCATCTGCTTTGGCGGCGCGTCGCTCGCAGTCTATATGCACGGCATCACCAAGGAATTTCTGAAGCTGACGCGGGCGTCCAGTACGCTTCACGCCATTACCGACAGGGAAAAGCGCGCATCTTCCAGCTTCTTCGACCGGCACGATGCTGCCGATACCGAATACGATACCGAGGCAATTTATTTTGACCTGCTGCGCGACATTGGCCAATCGCTCGAACTGCGGATTGTCATAGACATCGTGGCAGGCGCCTCGGCCGGGGGAATCAACAGCACTATGCTGGCACGGGCTCTCAGTCATGATCTGCCGATGGGCGGCCTGCGCGACCTCTGGCTCGAGAATGCCGACGTCGCCGTACTGCTCGCTCCCGAAGCAAAGGCCCGCCGCTGGAGCAAGTGGATTCTTCGGCCATTTTTCTGGGCGGCCGGGTTTACGCGCCTGAGGCTCGTGAGCGATCCGGAGGTGCGCTCCAAGCTCTCGCTTTTCATGCGATCGCGCTGGTTCAAGCCGCCGCTAGACGGAATGAAGATGGCAGAATTGATGTATGACGCGGTGCTAGCTATGGGGGCGCCGCGCGAGCGTGGATCGTCCCTGCTTCCTTCCGGGCAGGGACTCGACCTGTTCGTCACGGTGACGGATTTCTACGGTCGCCATCAGCTCATGCAGATTCACGATCCGCCCATCATTCATGAGCGCGAATACCATCATGTGCTGCATTTCCACTACCGGCGCGAGGCAAGCGGTGCCGTTGAAAGCGATTTCGAGCTCGCGAACGCACCATCTTTGGCTTTCGCAGCGCGCGCGACGTCGTCAATACCTGGCGCCTTTCCGCCGGCGCAGATCTTGGAAATCGACCAACTCGTGCGGGCGCGTGGGACAACCTGGCCGCGCCGTTCTGAATTTATTGCGAGCAACTTCGAGCACTATCAGCAAATGAACGTGGATGTGGCATCGGTTCCGTTCATTGACGGCAGCGTCCTGAACAGCCGGCCCTTTCGGGAGGCAATTGCGGCGATCCGCGGCAGACCTGCGTACCGTGAGGTGGATCGCCGGATCGTTTACATCGATCCAAACCCGGCGCCGGCCGGTTCAGCTATCCACCACGGCGTGCCGGGATTTTTCTCGACGCTGAAAGGCGCGCTCTCGGACATCCCGTTGGCCGAGCCGATAACGGAAGAACTTACCCGGATTGCCCGTTTCAACGAGCGAGCGCGGCGACTGAGAGCCATCATCGAGAGTGCGCGTCCGCACATTTCTCGATTGGTCGCTGAGGTGATGGACACCAACGATGATGGACCTGTCACCCACGACCGCATCAAAGGCTGGCGCGAACAGGCCAACATCAAGGCGGCGCGTGACGCAGGTTTTGCCTATGAGGCTTACGTGCGGCTGAAACTTGCATCAGTCCGCGACTTCATCAGCCATTTGATCATGAACATCCGCGGCGTACGTCCCGATTCACCATTCGCGCGCGCGATCGCGGAAAGCATCGACGCCTGGGCAGCCCAATCCGGCGTGACCTACGTACCGACAGACAGCCAATTACTGCAGGCGGAAGCCGCCGCCCCGGGCGTCAGTGCAAAATGGGTGGCTTTCCTCCTCGCTTTCGATGTCGACTACCGAAAGCGCCGGCTGCGATTCCTGATCGAAGGTCAGAACCGTCTATATCAGAGGCTCG
>DATBTA010000267.1:0-12152 GCA_036559505.1 Pseudolabrys sp.
AACGGGTGAGCCATGCGCCACGCATCAGCACAGGCACAGCCGATGATGGCTTATCCATGATCCGGCGACTCCGCCGGCGCCGTCTCCGAACCTTCATGGTGCCGCTTTTTCGCCATCGCGCGGTCTCGTTCGCCGCGTAAACAACGTTAGAGCTCGTGAGAGAAAATACTGGCTGGGGCGCCAGGATTCGAACCTGGGAATGGCGGAATCAAAATCCGCTGCCTTACCACTTGGCTACGCCCCAACAGGTACCGGAGAGCCGCAGCGAAGCGATTTCGTGCGCGGCGGCCGGACCATAGCGGCGCGGCCCTGTCCGATCAATGTCCGCACGCCGCATATTATATATGTAGCGCGTTGACCCGCCCTGCCCCGGCACTAGATTAGCGAACCATGACCTACCGCGCGCCGGTCGCCGATATCGCATTCACCCTTAAGCACGCTGCCGGCCTGAAGGCTGCGCTGGCGGAAGGACTTTATGGCGATCTCGACGAAGAAACGGTCGACTCCGTCATTGCGGAGGCCGGGCGCTACGCGAGCGACGTGATCGCGCCACTCAATCAAGTCGGCGACAAGTTCGGAACGCCGTTCAAGGACGGCAACGTCACGACGCCCCCTGGCTGGAAGGAAGCATACGCGGAATGGGCCGCGGCCGGATGGAATGGCCTCGCCTCACCGTCCGATTGGGGCGGCCAGGGTCTGCCGCAGGCGCTGAACGCAGCCTGCATCGAGATGTGGAACTCGGCATCCATGGCCTTTGGCATCGGGCCAGTGCTGACGATGGCGGCGATCGACGCGCTGCATGCCTACGGCAGCGAGGCACTCAAGAAGCAATATCTCGGCAAGCTTGTCAGCGGCGAATGGATGGGCACGATGCAGCTCACCGAGCCGCAGGCCGGCTCCGATGTCGGCGCGCTGCGCAGCAAGGCCGAGCGCGCCGGCGACGGGACCTACCGCATCACCGGTTCGAAAATATTCATTACCTACGGCGAGCACGATCTCACCGACAACATCATTCACTTCGTGCTGGCGCGGCTGCCCGATGCACCCCCCGGCACCAAAGGGATTTCGCTTTTCCTGATCCCGAAGATCATGCCGGACGGCTCGCGCAACGACGTGCGCGCGCATTCGGTCGAGCACAAACTCGGTATTCATGCCTCTCCCACCTGCACCATGGTTTACGGCGACCATGGCGGCGCCAAGGGATTCCTCATCGGCGAGGAAAACAAAGGCATGGCCTGCATGTTCACGATGATGAACCGTGCACGGCTTGCCGTCGGCCTGCAGGGCGTCGGCATTGCCGAACGCGCAACGCAGCAGGCTCTTGCTTATGCCCACGAGCGCAAGCAAGGCGCCGCCGGCGCGATCATCGCCTATCCCGACGTGAAGCGCATGTTGCTCACGATGCGGGGCCTGACAGGCGCAGCGCGCGCAATCTGCTATGCGACCGGCATCGCCATCGACCGGTCCCTGCGCGCCAAAACCGACGCGGCCCGCAAAGCCGCACACGAACGCGCGTCATTGCTGACCCCTGTCGCCAAGGCGTTTTCCACCGACATCGGGATCGAGGTCGCATCGCTTGGCGTGCAGGTGCACGGCGGCATGGGCTACATCGAAGAGACAGGTGCCGCGCAGCACTTCCGCGATGCGCGCATCGCGGCGATCTACGAAGGCACCAACGGCATTCAGGCGCTCGACCTGGTCGCGCGCAAGGTGCCGCTGGAAGGCGGCAAGACGATCGCACTCTATATCGACGAACTTCGCCGGACCGTTGAGGCGGTGCGCGCAAGCAATGCACCGGTCCTGGGCGAAAGCACGGCGCGGCTCGGCGAGGCGGTCGACAGTCTCGAGCGATCGACGCGCTGGCTGCTGTCGCAGAAATCGTCCGATACGGCGCTTGCCGGTGCGACGCCCTATCTGCGCCTGTTCGGCAACGCGGCCGGCGGCTGCATGCTCGCCGAGGACGCCCTGGCCTCGTTACGCGCCGGCGACGGAAACGCACGCGGGACACTTGCGCGCTTCTTTGCCGAAAATATCGCTGTTCACGCAAGCGGGCTCGAGCGCACAATCGTTGAAGGCGGTGACAGCATCAACGGTGCCCAGGCCGCGCTTGCCGAATAAGGACGCGTACTCTGATGTCGCTGAAGGGAAAGACCCTGTTCATCACCGGCGGCTCGCGCGGCATAGGGCTTGCTATCGCACTGAAGGCTGCGTCCCAAGGCGCTAACGTCGCCCTCGCCGCCAAGACCGTCGAGCCGCATCCGAAGCTCGAGGGCACCATTCATACGGCTGCGGCCGAGGTCGCAAAGGCCGGCGGCCGTGCGCTGCCGCTTGCCGTCGACGTCCGCGACGAGGCGGCCGTGCAGGCGGCGATCGACGAGGCCGCCGAAAAGTTCGGCGGCATCGACATCGTGGTGAACAATGCCAGCGCCATTCAGCTGACGTCAGTCGCTGCGACCGACATGCGCCGCTACGACCTGATGCAGCAGATCAATGCGCGCGGGACATTCATGGTGTCGAAATTCGCGATCCCGTATCTCGTGCGCGCCGCGAACCCGCACATCCTGATGCTCTCGCCGCCGCTCGACATGTCAGAAAAATGGTTCGCGCCTCACACCGCCTATTCGATGGCGAAATTCGGGATGAGCCTCGTGGTCCTTGGGCTCGCCGGCGAGCTACGCGGCAAAGTCGCGGTGAACGCGCTCTGGCCGCGCACGACGATCGCAACCGCCGCGATCCGCAACTTGCTCGGTGGAGAGACCATGATACGGCGGTCACGAAAACCGGAGATTCTCGCCGAAGCCGCATGCCGCATCTTCGAGAAGCCGAAGAGCTTCACCGGGAACTTTCTCATCGATGATACATTTCTCGCCGGGGAAGGTGTGACCGATTTCGACCAATACCGCGTCGATCCAAGCCAGCCCCTGCAGATCGATTTTTTCGTGCCCGACAGCAGCCGGCCGCCCAACGGCGCCAGCCTGGATGCAAAATCGCGATAAGCACTTCCACCCGAGCATGTGAGCGTTTAAGTCTAGGCAATGTCCACGCTTCTGCTCAGTCATCCCGCCTGTCTGAACCACCTCACGCCTGCCGGCCACCCGGAACGGCCGGACCGGTTGCGCGCGATCGAGCAGGTCCTGGAAGATGAAAAGTTTCAGTCACTGGCACGCGTCGAGGCGCCACGCGGGCCTCTCGAAATTATCGCGCTCTGCCACCCGACGGACTACATCGAGGCAATCCGCGATGCCTCACCAGCCGAAGGGCTCGTCCGCCTGGACGCCGACACCGCGATGTCACCGGGCAGCTTCGAGGCGGCCTTGCGGGCCGTCGGCGGAGCGAAGCTTGCAGTCGATGAAGTGATGGCCGGAAAAGCGGCTAACGCGTTTGTCGCGACACGCCCACCTGGACATCATACCGAAACGGCACGCCCGATGGGGTTCTGTCTCTTCAATAACGCGGCCATCGCGGCACGTTACGCGCAAAAAAAGCACGGCATCGAACGAGCGGCGATTGTCGATTTCGACGTCCACCACGGCAATGGTTCGCAGGATATCTTCTGGTCCGATAAAAGCGTGATGTACTGCTCCACTCACGAGATGCCGCTTTACCCGGGCACGGGCGCAGTCGGCGAGCGAGGCGAATTCAACACCGTTGTCAATGCGCCGCTGTCGGCCGGCGACGGTGGCGCCGCTTTCAAGGAGGCGTTCGAGGCCGTCATTCTCCCGCGCCTGCGTGAATTCAAGCCGGACATCCTGATCATCTCGGCCGGATTCGACGCGCACACGCGTGACCCGCTCGCCAATCTCAATCTCGTCGAAGCCGACTACACATGGGTCACCAAGAAATTGATGGACGTTGCCGATGCGAGCGCCAAGGGCCGCGTCGTGTCCTTGCTTGAGGGCGGCTATGATTTACAGGGGCTTTCGCGCTCGGTTGCGGCCCACGTGACCGCCTTGATGCACGGATAGAGAATCCGGGCTATCTTTCCCCATTGCACGACTAAAAAAGGCGCCGGACAGCGATATGGCCGAGAACAACGTCGACGTTAAGAAAATGCCTTTCGAGCGGGCGATCGAAGAGCTCGAATCAATCGTCAAGCGCCTGGAAGAAGGCAAGGTGCCGCTTGAGGAATCCGTCGCCATTTACGAGCGCGGCGAAGCATTAAAGACGCGCTGCGAGGAATTGCTGCGTCAGGCTGAGGCCCGGGTTGAAAAAATCACCCTAAACACCAGCGGAAAGCCCACCGGCAGCGAGCCGCTCGACGTCGATTGAAGCAATATGGGCCTGCGGCCGAATTGCCCCTCAAGGTCGAAGTGGTGTAAGCCATGCGACTGGGTCTGGGGATTCGCTGCTTTCCCGCCGTAAAACCAACTAGTTGGAGTTGTGCGTGTCCGAAGTGTCCAAGACGCCGTTGCTCGATCGCGTCAATCTGCCAAGCGATCTCAAGAATTTGTCACCCGAGCAACTCAGGCAGCTCGCCGACGAGCTGCGCCAGGAGATGATCGACGCCGTCGCCAGGACCGGCGGGCATCTCGGTGCAGGGCTTGGCGTCGTCGAGCTGACAGTCGCGCTCCATTATGTCTTTGACACGCCGGCGGACCGGCTGATCTGGGATGTCGGCCACCAGGCCTACCCGCACAAAATTCTCACCGGCCGGCGCGACCGCATCCGCACGCTGCGGCAGGGCGGCGGCCTGTCCGGCTTCACGAAGCGCGCCGAAAGTGAATATGACCCGTTCGGCGCCGCGCATTCGTCGACCTCGATTTCGGCTGCACTTGGCATGGCGGTCGCCCGTGATCTCCAGGGCAAGAGCAACAATGTCATTGCCGTGATCGGCGACGGCGCGATGTCGGCCGGCATGGCCTACGAGGCGATGAACAATGCCGGCGCGCGCAACGAGCGGCTGATCGTCATTCTCAACGACAACGACATGTCGATCGCGCCGCCGGTCGGCGCGATGTCGGCCTATCTTTCGCGGCTCCTGTCCGGGCGCACATATTTGAAACTGCGCGACGTCGGCAAGCAGCTCACCGCGCACCTGCCGAAGCGGCTTGACGACTTCATCACGCGCGGCGTCGAGCATGCGCGCGGGTTCTGGACCGGCGGGACGCTGTTCGAGGAACTCGGTTTCTACTATGTCGGCCCGATCGACGGACACAATCTTGATCACCTGCTTCCTGTCCTGCGCAACGTGCGCGACGCCGAAACGGGGCCAATCCTCGTGCACGTCGTGACGCAGAAGGGCAAAGGCTATGGGCCGGCGGAATCGTCCGCTGACAAATATCACGGCGTGGTGAAGTTTGACGTTGCAACCGGCGCGCAGGTGAAATCGAAGCCGGGCGCACCGCAGTACACGAAAGTTTTCGCGCAGAGCCTGATCAAGGAAGCCCGCAAGGACGACAAGATCGTTGCAATCACCGCAGCGATGCCATCGGGCACGGGGCTCGACCTGTTTGAAAAAGAATTTCCGGACCGCTGCTTCGACGTCGGCATCGCCGAGCAGCATGCCGTCACCTTCGCGGGCGGCCTTGCCACGGAAGGGCTCAAGCCCTTCGCCGTGATCTACTCAACGTTCCTGCAGCGCGCCTACGATCAGGTCGTGCATGACATTGCAATCCAGAGCCTGCCGGTCCGCTTTGCGCTCGATCGCGCCGGACTGGTCGGAGCGGACGGGCCGACGCACGCGGGAGCCTTTGACGTCACCTATCTCGGCTGCCTGCCCAACTTCGTGCTGATGGCAGCCGCCGACGAGGCCGAACTCGTGCACATGGTCGCAACCGCCGCCGCGATCGACGACCGGCCCTCGGCCGTCCGTTATCCGCGCGGCGAAGGCCTGGGCGTGCCGATGCCCGATGAAGGCAAGCCGCTCGAAATCGGCAAGGGCCGCATCGTGGAGGAAGGCCATAAAGTGGCGCTCCTGTCATATGGCGGCCGGCTCGGCGAATGTCTGGCGGCGGCCAAGGAGCTCAAGGCCCTCGGCCTGTCGGCCACGGTCGCGGATGCCCGCTTTGCCAAGCCGCTCGACGTCGAATTGCTGACGCGTCTTGTGCGGAACCACGAAGTGCTGGTGACGGTCGAGGAAGGCGCCATTGGTGGCTTCGGCGCCTACGTCCTGCAGGCCCTGGCCGAGCACGGGTTGATCGAACGCGGATTGCGCGTCCGCTGCATGGTGCTTCCCGATCAGTTCATCGATCAAGACAGCCCGAACGCGATGTACGCCCAGGCCGGGCTCGACGCAAAAGGTATCGTCGCGAAGGTCTTCGAAGCGCTCGGCAAGGATGCCGCCGAGGAAACGGTACGGCTCGCGTAGGCTTTATAGCTTCCGCTTCCTTCGCGGCACCTTCTTTCCTTTCTTTCGCGCTTCGGACAGGCCGATCGCTATTGCCTGCTTTCGGCTCGTAACCTTCTTGCCGCTGCGGCCGCTTCTCAGCGTGCCTTTCTTGCGTTTCTTCATAATGCGTTCGACATCCTTTGAAGCGCTTCTTGAATATCTACGTGCCATACTGTTTCTCCTCGATCTGAACGCATGTGGCCGTGACAAAACATTTGCCGCCCGAAACTGCTAACCGTCGTACATGGAACATGGTTCCTCATCCAAGCTCTCGCGACGCCGAAGGGAGCACGCCGTGAGCGCGCGGCGCCAACGTGCCGACCGCCTTCTGGTCGACCGCGGCTTGTTCGAAAGCCGCGCCAAGGCCCAGGCGGCGATCGAAGCCGGTCTTGTATTTGCCGACGATCAACTGGTGCGTAAGGCGTCCGAAGAACTGGCAACCAATTCTGTCATACGCGCGAGCGCTGCGCACCCCTATGTTTCACGCGGCGGCATCAAGCTTGCGACCGCGCTCGATCATTTCGGTTTTGACCCTGAAGGGCGTGTCTGTCTCGACGTCGGCGCCTCCACCGGCGGATTTGCCCAAGTCCTGCTCGAGCGCGGGGCAAGGCGCGTCTACGCGGTCGACGTTGGACATGGCCAGTTGCACGAATCCCTGCTGCTGCGGCCCGAGATCACTTTGCTCGAGAGGACCGATATCCGCTCGCTTTCCCCCCGCCTGCTGGACGAGGCGCCGGATTTTTTCACTGTCGACGTCAGCTTCACGTCTCTCAAGAAAGTGCTGCCGTCGATGCTTGCACTCGCCAAAGGACCTGCTCAGCTTGTTGCATTGATCAAGCCGCAATTCGAGGCCGGTCGCGCCGCATTGAAAAAGGGTATCGTTCGCGACCGCGCCGTCCACGCCGCGGTCTGCGGTGAGATAGAGAAATTTGTCAGCGCGCTCGACTGGCGTGTCGTGAAAACGATCGAGTCGCCGATCACCGGCGGTGATGGAAACATCGAATTCCTGCTTGGAGCCGTGCGTGACTGAACAGCTCACTATTTCGCGACTTGGCCATCGCGGCGACGGCATCGCCGACACGCCTGAAGGCGCGGTCTACGTGCCTTACACGCTTCCCGGCGAAACCGTCACGGTCCAGCACGTCGCCGGTCATCCCGATCGCAGGCATCTGCTGCATGTCGACAAGCCCAGCCACGAGCGCGCCCAGCCGATCTGCAAGCATTTCGGCACCTGCGGCGGCTGCGCGCTGCAGCACTGGTCTCTCGCCGAGTACCATCTTTGGAAACGTTCGCTTGTCGCCGAGGCCCTGGCGCAAGCCGGCATCGTCGGGCCGGTCGCAGACCTGATTGACGCGCACGGTGCGGGCCGGCGGCGCGCGGTATTTCATGCGCGGCGCGGGACCCACGATGTTCTGGAGGTCGGGTTCACGGCCCCACGCGCGCACCACATCGTCCCGATCGACGATTGCCCCATTCTGGCGCCCGGGCTTGCAGGCGCTGTACGCGCCGCATGGGCGATCGCGGAAGTGCTCAAAAGCGCGGGAAAACCGCTCGATATCCAGGTGACCGCAACCGACACCGGCCTCGATATTGATGTTCGCGGATCAGGGACGGTCGCCGCCGAGCGGCTTACCGCGCTCGCGAACATCGCCGAGACACACAAGCTCGCGCGGCTCACGCGTCATGGCGAACTGGTGGCACAACGCACGCAACCGCTGCTGCGCGTAGGGCGCGCCGACGTGCCTTTGCCTCCGGGTGCATTCCTCCAAGCGACCGCCGAAGGCGAAGAAACGTTGGCCCGTCTCGTGTTAGGGCACGCCGGCAAGTCACGGCACGTCGCCGATCTTTTCACGGGGATCGGCACGTTTGCACTTCGTCTGGCTGAAGGCGCGCGGGTTGCGGCCTCTGACAGCGAGCCCACCGCGATCAAGGCGCTTCAGCAGGCGGCCGGCAAAGCGAGTGGCCTCAAGCCCGTCGATGCGCAAGCGCGCGATCTGTTCCGGCGCCCATTTATGGCATCCGAACTTAAGAATTTCGACGCGGTGGTGTTCGATCCGCCGCGGCAAGGCGCCGAAGCGCAAGCGCGCGAGCTCGGCAAAAGCGCCGTACCCGTCGTCGTTGCGGTTTCCTGTGACGCAAACACGTTTGCGCGTGATGCCAAGATTCTCGTCAACGCCGGCTACAAAATCGCTTCAGCCGTTCCCGTCGACCAGTTCCGCTATTCGCATCACGTAGAAATCGTTGCGAAATTCACCCGATAGCTACTGATAGCCGCCCCAGCGCTCCTGCCACAGCCTCTCACCGATCGTGCAGGAGACGCGCGCACGGGATGCAGTGGGCACAGTTTGTGGCTCAGGCTGCCGTCCGGCAACTTCCAGGATGAGCTTGGTGCGTGTCGCCTCGATGAATTTTTCACGCTCTCGGATCGGAATAACAAATGCGCCTGGCCCGCCGATCACGCAGTCCTCGTAGTACTCGTCGAGATTGTCGATATCCATGGTCCCCGTGTAAGGCCGTTTGAGCATAATGGGCAGGCCGTTGATCGTAATGCCGGCTGCAAGGACATCGTCGCGCATAAGCTCAACGAGCGGGCCGGCATTGTTGGCTCCATCCCCTGACACATCGATCACGCGCCGCAGGCCCTTGTAACCGCTGTCGTCGAACAGCGGCTTGGCAAAACGCAGCGCACCGGAAATTGATGTCCGCGAGGCGCGCCGTATCGGCGCGCGCGCGATTTCCGCAGCGACCGCATCGGCGGACTCCGGGCCATCGATCACCCGCCATGGCATCAGGATCTTCTGGTCCGATTGCCCGGCCCACTCGAAATAGATGACCGCGATCTTGCCATGCGCACCCTGGCGCAATGCCTGAAGGAATTCTTTCGATGTGAGCGCAAGCACGTATCCTTCGCGCTGCAGCGCCTGCTCGTCGGGGTCCATGGAATAGGAGACATCTACAGCGATCACCAGCTCGACGTCGACAGGAATCGCGCTCGCGCGCGTGTCGGCAAATTTCGGCACTGTCGGCGCCGCCGATGCCGCGAGCGCAAGGCCAACGGATGTAACGGCAGCAATGACTGCGAGATTTCGAAACCATCGCCCCATGCCGGAATGCTGGCATGTGGCATCGGCAAAAAAAAGGCCGGCCGTTCAGCTTTCCAGCGTTTCCGTCGTCACGATTTCGATGCCGAAACCGCCGAGACCCACATAGGTGCGCTTGCTCGACGCCAGCAGGCGGATCGAGGAAATGCCGAGATCCTTGAGGATTTGCGCGCCCAAGCCGATCTCGCGCCACTGCTGGGAGCGCGCCGCGTCGGCGCCGGTGTCGCCGTGAGGAATGTCGGCGACCGGAACGCCGGCGGTGCCGTCGCGCAGGTACACGATCACGCCGCGTCCGGCCTTTTTGAAGCGCGCCAATGATGCGCGAATCGATTTTGCGCCGCCAAAGACGTCGCCGATGACGTCGGCGCGATGCAGTCTGGCCGGGATGTCCTTTCCGCCAGCGATATCGCCGTACACAAAAGCCATGTGGTGCACACGGTCGAATGGCGTAATGTAGGCATAACCTTGAAGCGTGCCGATCTCGGACGCGAGCTGGAACTCACCGACGCGCTCGACGAGCTTGTCGCGGTTTTGCCGGTAGGCGATCAGATCCGCGATCGAGAGCTGTGCCAGATTGTGCTTTTTCGCGAAGGCTGCAACTTCCGGCCCCCGCATCACCGAACCGTTGTCGTTCATTAACTCGGCCAGCACGCCAACCGGCGGCAACGAGGCGAGGCGGCAGAGATCGACACAGGCCTCGGTATGGCCGGATCGCATCAGCACCCCGCCCTGTCGCGCAACCAGCGGAAACACATGACCCGGTCGTACGAAATCGGCGGCGCCGCTGTTGTCATTGGCCAGCGCCCGCACGGTGTTGCAGCGCTCCTCAGCCGAAATTCCCGTGGTAAGGCCGTGGCGGACGTCTACCGACACCGTAAATGCCGTGCCGAGCGGGGCTTCGTTTTTCGCCACCATCGGGTCGAGATGCAGACGGCGTGCGTGCTCGGCGCCAAGCGGCACGCAGACAATTCCCGAGGTGTTGCGGATGATGAACGCCATCTTGTCGGGCGTGCAGTGAGAGGCCGCAACGAAAAGATCGCCCTCATTTTCACGGTCGTCGTCGTCGGTCACCACGACGATTTCGCCCCGGGCGAATGCCTTGATCGCGGCTTCGACGCGTTGATGGTTGTCCGACACGGCCTTACCTCGAAGTCGGCGTCAGGGCTTGAACGGCCACGCCGTCCCCTCACCGACCTGCCCGCGATGCATCAGATAGTGATCGGCCAGCACGCACGCCATCATCGCCTCGCCGATCGGCACCGCGCGAATGCCGACACAGGGATCGTGCCGGCCCTTGGTGACGACCTCGGTGTCGCGACCATAGCGGTCGACCGTCTTGCGCGGGGTCAGGATCGAGGATGTCGGCTTGACCGCGAACCGCGCCACGATGGCCTGCCCGGTCGAGATTCCGCCGAGAATCCCTCCGGCATGATTCGACAGGAAAACCGGCTTGCCGTCGTTGCCCATACGCATCTCGTCGGCATTCTCGACACCACTCATGGCCGCGGTGGCAAAACCGTCACCGATCTCCACGCCTTTGACCGCGTTGATCCCCATCAGCGCAGAAGCAAGATCTCCGTCGAGCTTGGCATAGACCGGTGCCCCGAGTCCCGCCGGAACGCTTTCAGCCACGATCTCGATGACTGCGCCGCAGGACAAGCCCGCCTTGCGGACACCGTCGAGATACTCCTCGAAGAATTTTGCCTGCTTCGCGTCGGGACAGAAAAACGGATTCTGAGCGATCTCGTTCCAATCCCAGCGCGACCGGTCGACCTTGTGCGGGCCCATCTGCACCAGAGCGCCCCGCACCGTCAGCCCGGGCACGACCTTGCGTGCGATCGCGCCGGCTGCAACCCGTGCGGCCGTCTCGCGCGCGGATGCCCGGCCCCCACCGCGGTAGTCGTGAATGCCGTATTTGACGTCGTAGGTGTAACCAGCGTGGCCCGGGCGATACTTGTCTTTGATTTCCGAATAGTCCTTCGAGCGCTGGTCGACGTTTTCGATCATCAGCATGATCGGCGTCCCGGTCGTGACCTGTCGGCCCGTCTTTTCGTCGGTGAAGACGCCCGACATGATTTTGACCGCGTCAGGCTCCTGCCGCTGCGTCGTAAAGCGCGATTGCCCCGGCCGCCGGCGGTCGAGCTCGCGCTGGATGTCCTCAACCGCAAGCGGAATCCGTGGCGGGCACCCATCGACCACGCAGCCGATCGCCGCCCCGTGGCTTTCGCCGAAGCTGGTGAACCGGAAGAGATGACCGAAAGTATTGAATGACATGGAGTTCTGCGGTTGCGCGGTTTGGTAGCCCGCGCCTCTGCGGCGGTCAAATAAGCGGCACGCGCGCGACGAACCGTGTGCACAGCGGAGAATCCTGCGGGACAGATTTGCAAATTTTCCGCTGCCGCTGAATGGATATTCACCTCGCTGAACAGAGATTAATGGCAAGCTGAACGACCGTTAAGCTACGGAAAAATAAGGGATTTTTACGGTTTTGCGATTGCGGACGGGAGGCCCTTCGACTATCTTTTTTGTTGGTTGGGGGGAAGCACGGAATCCCGCACTGGGTAGCAAAAAAACTATCGCTCCAGCCAGTCAAATGGATCGATCCAAGAGGACAAACACAATGCGCAAGATCACTGCAATCGCTGTCGCGCTCGGCTTTCTCACTTCGGTGAGCCTGCCGGCGTTCGCGACCCCGGTCGTCCACGGCGTCGTGAAGAGCGACG
>DATBTA010000268.1:0-2845 GCA_036559505.1 Pseudolabrys sp.
CTCGATTTCGCCGTGGCCGTCAGCCTCGGCACGTTGTTCGGTCCGGCGCAGGTCGGGGCGCGCGTTATCGAGCGCCTGTTCGGCAGTCACTATCATCCGGTCTGGACCATGATTGCGTCGTGCGCGCTGATGGCGGCCGGCTTGCTGATGCTGTACGGCGCGGTGCCCGCGCTGCTGATCGTCATTTTGCTGTACGGCGCGGGATATGGAATCTCTTGGATTGGCCGCGGCACGCTGCCGCTCGCGTTGTTCGGTCCAATTCGGTTTCCGCGGCTGATGGGCAGACTGGCGTTTCCGAGCCTGATCATCCAGGCCCTGGCGCCGTCTGCGGGAGCTTTGCTGATCGAATCGCGCGGCGTTGACGCCACCATCGGCGTCCTGACGCTGCTTGCGCTGATCAATGTGGCGCTGATCGGCGGATTGTGGTGGCTCTGCCGCAAACCATCTATTGATGGATGAGCGTTGCTGCTCGGGCAGCATTGGTCTCCTGCTCGCTCTGCGCGACGCTCAAGGAGATCGCGAGACCGAGCAGCGTGAGAGCAAAGATACTGATGGCGAAGCGAATGAGCAGCATGGCAGGTATTGCGTCCGAAAGAATGATTGCAGAAAGCCCAGAAAACGATTGAACGAGGCGATGTGCATGGAGCAAGAACTGCAGGACGCTGCCCAGACCCAACCGCCGGTCCAATAACGCGCAGAGCCGTAAAATGTTGCCACTGCAGATGCTTTATTTTGAGGACCTCTCGGTGGGCATGACCGAGACCCTCACGAAAACCATCGATTCCTCCGACGTCGTCGGCTTCGCCGAGGTCACCGGCGATCGCAATCCGATCCATCTGTCCGAACATTTCGCAGCCAAAACGCCGTTCGGCACGCGCATCGCCCATGGTCTTTACACCGCGAGCCTGATCTCGGCCGTGCTCGGTACGCGGCTGCCCGGCCCCGGCGCGGTTTACATTTCGCAAACCCTGAATTTCCGCGCGCCGGTGAAAATCGGCGACACCGTCGACGTCAGCGTGGAAGTGGCCGAGCTCATTCCCGAGAAGTCGCGCGCGCGGCTTGCGTGCAAATGCTCGGTGGAGGGCGAGACCGTGCTCGACGGCGAGGCCTGGGTCAAAGTTCCGTCGAAACAATCGACGGGACGGCCGCTGCCGCGAATTTGAATCAATAGTCGCCGCAATTTGCGGCGAACTTTGCAAGACACTTCCGGTCGCTTCGGCGCGGATGGCGACGAAGCGCGTGACGGAAACTGATGCAGGCCGTGCACCCGAAGCGGGCACGCCCCACACCATCGTAACGTTGACCCTACAGGCCTGGCTTGAGACCGAAAACGCAGCGCCGCGTTCCGTCGGGTCTGCGGCAGATGGTGAGCTGGCCGTCCGGCGGAGCGATCGGCATGGCCTCGTCGAATGGCACATGCTCGCCTTCGACCATCCAGCCCGACGCGTTGGACGACGTCCGCGTGTAGCTCTTGCAGTCGTAGTCACCGCAGCACCATTCGCCGGCGCCGTTCTTGTAGCTGCCGCGACTGATCCAGTTGTCGTGTGCGAACGCGTTATCGGTGACGAGTAGTGCAGGCACGAGAACAAGCAGTGAGCATAACAAAGCTCGCGACATCGGTGGCCTCCATCAAAATCCCCCGGCGCTGCCTCACTGTGGTCTGTTACTGCTCCTCCTCCGTTTTCCGTAATAATTGGCCGCGTGATTTTGTTCCGCTGCGGCGAGACGGCTGCACGCAAGCTTATGATCGTACGTGACGAATCAAGCTGACTCGAAAATGGTACCACGCACATGCGATTCGATAAGTTAATTGGGCGTAGCAATAGCGGGCGGAAAGCGGCCGGATACCTTGAGGGAACCATGAATCGGCGGCGGGTTTCGCTGAATTTACGTCGTTTTCGCAGCGCGTGTCTGATATGCGCGCGATGAGCGATCCTATGAAAGCTTCCTGGCAACTGTGGCGCGACCGGCGCGGCCGGTTGTCCTATCTGCGCATTGCCGTGCTTGCACTCCTGCTGATGCCGCTCGGCAAGGCGGTATTCGAGGCGGGCGCGATCGCGCACGGCGCACGGCCGCTCAACGATCTCATTCACCGCGCCGGTTTCTGGGCGCTCGTGTTTCTCGGGGTGACGCTGGCGGTGACGCCGTTCCGGCGCATCGTCCGTTACGGCAACCTCATCGATATCCGACGCATGCTCGGCGTCGGCACGTTCTGCTACATCGCCGCGCATCTCGCGCTGTTCTTTGCCGACCAGAGCTACAGCCTGGCCAAGGTTTTTCACGAGATCACGCACCGCGTCTATCTGATCATCGGCGCGATCGCGTGGCTGGGGCTGGCGACGCTGGCCGCAACATCGACCGACGGCATGGTGCGCCGCCTCGGCGGCTTGCGCTGGCGCCGCCTGCATCAGGCGATTTACGCGATCGCGCTGCTTGGCCTCATCCATTATTTCCAGCAGACCAAGGCCGATGTGACGGTGCCGACTTTCGCCGCGAGTCTGTTCCTCTGGCTGATCGGTTACCGCGTGCTCGCCTGGTGGCAGGACACGAGCGAGCTGTCGACCTTGAGCCTCTTCGGCCTCACGATCGCCGTCTCGCTGCTGACGTTCGTGGGCGAGGCCATCGGAATTGGCATTGCATTTCACGTTTCGCCATTGCGCGTGCTCGAGACCGTGTTTGATTTCGATGCCGGCATCCGGCCGGGATGGCAGGTGCTGGCCGCGGGCCTTGTCGTCGCCGCGATCGACGCCGTGATGGCGCGCGTGCGAAGCCGCGCCCCGCGTGCGCGCGAAGTCGCCGCCGAATAGATTCAAGTCAGATTTTGCGACTGTCATAGGCCCAATGC
>DATBTA010000269.1:0-5526 GCA_036559505.1 Pseudolabrys sp.
AGCGACATCATTTTTGGCCGTCTGGCGCCATCCCAAAAGCTCAAGCTCGAAGCTTTGAAAGATGCGTACGGGATAAGTGTCAGCACCCTTCGTGAGCTGCTGAACCGACTGACCTCGGAAGGCCTGATCGTCGCTGAAAGTGCCCGCGGCTTCGAGGTGGCACCGGTTTCGGCTGAAAACTTCAAAGAACTCGCAAATCTCCGGTTGCTGCTCGAGTCTCACGCCCTGCAACGCTCATTCGCCCTCGGTGACATGGACTGGGAGGGGCGTGTCGTCGCGGCGCATCACAAGCTTGCAACAATGGAGAAGCGGACTTTGGCTGGCGACCGCCGCGATCTGGAAATTTTGAAACGATACGACTCCGAGTTTCATCAGGCGCTGCTCTCGGCCTGCGGCTCTCGAGTCCTGCTGGACTCCCATGCCGCGGTCTTCGACAAATACGTCCGTTATTTGATGATCGCTGTTATTTTCCGCGACGCTGCCGCGTCGGAGCATCAAAAGTTGTTGGATTGCGCTCTCAAGCGCGACGCCAAAAGCGCCCAGGCCATCCTTGCGACCCACATTATGGACTGCGTGTCCTATACTCTCGCCAACTCTCGGACAAACTTACTGTGGTCGAAACGACCCGAACCACCGAAGCGCCGAAGGGTTGGAAGTCAGGTCATGGCGGCTGTTTGAGGTCCGGGGTATGACCCGATTTCAGATCACACCTTGAAGATCTCCGCGTAGCGTTTCTTCACCGCTTCCGCCTGCGCCAGGATGCCTTCCGGATCCTCCTTCATCAGCTTGATGTCGGCGAGTTTGCGGATGCCAGGCTTTTCCACGGTCTGGGAGTGCGGCGAATACTGGCGGGCGAAATCGACGAGGATCTGCTGGGCCTCGCGCGAGTGCATCCAGTTCTGGAACAGGCGCGCGGCGTTCGGATTGGGCGCGCCCTTGAAGATCGCGCTTGGACCGGTGGCAAGCGGCGTGCCCTCCTCGGGATAAACTATCTCGACCGGTTGGCCTGCCTCCTTGTAGCGAATGACAAGGTAGCCCGCGCCATCCACCATGACCGCGCGTTCGCCGACCGAAATTCTTTTCGGCGTATCGGTTGCCGACTGAACCTGCATGACGTTCTGTGCTGCCAGCTTCACGAAATAGTCCCAACCCAGATCGCGCGCGACCTCGAACGTCGAGTTCATGATCGTGCCGCTATAGGCCGGGTGCGCCTTGACCAGTTTGCCTTTCCATTTCGGATCGAGCAGATCCTTGAAGCTTTTCGGCGCATCTTCCTTTTTCACCAAATTGGTGTTGTACGCGATCGGCGAAATCAGGATGCGCGTTACGACATTCAACCCTTCGGAATCGTAATAGCGTTTGTCGTAATACTTCACGACCTCTTCAGGCAGGTACGGCGCGAGCCAGCCGTTACGTTGCCAGATGATGCAATGCGCCTGGTCGGACGTGTTGACGACGTCGACGGCGTGGATGTTGGAAGAATATTCCTGAGCGATACGGGTAAAGACGCGCTCGGCGCCTGATCGCTCCACGCGCGCCGCAATGCCGGGATACTTCGCCTCGAATGCTTTGCCGAGGCGTTCCGCGAACTGCAAGTCCATCGCCGTATAAAACGAAATCTTGCCTTCCTTTTTCGCCGCCTCGACCAGGGCCGGCGTCACCGCTTCTGCCGCAGGCGCCGCGGCAACCCGCACGGCAAAGGCGCTGAGGCCAAGCGCGCCGACACCTCTGAGCACATCGCGTTTCGTAAGCTGTTTGGTCATGGCATCCTCCACCTTCCCTCGGCCGGTTTCTTATTCGATCACCTCGTCAGCGCGGGCGAGCAATGTCGGCGATATGGTGAGTCCGAGCGCCTTGGCCGTTTTGACGTTGATTGCGAGCTCAAATTTTACCGGCGACTGCACCGGCAGACTGGCTGCGCTGGCCCCCTTGAGAATGCGGTCGACGTAGGTCGCCGCGCGCTTGAATTGATCCGACAGATCCACACCATATGACAGTAGGCATCCGTTGGCGGCGTAAAAGCGATAAGGGCAAATTGTCGGCAGCCGATATCGCGAGGTCAGCTCAAGTATGCTGGAGCGATGCGCATTCGTGAAGGGTTCGCCGACAACGATAAGACCGGCCCCGCCGCCGCTTGCGAGCGTAGAAATAGCCTTTTCGATACCGGCCGCGTCCTGAACTGTCGCCTTGATTGCCTGTATCGAAAACTGCGGAGCGGCCGCCTCGAACGCGTCAGTGAAATATGATCCGCCGCCGGGTGCCGATTTCGGATTGAAAAGCATCGCTGCGCGCGTGACGCCCGGTGCAACATCCTTGAGCAACTGCAGATACTTCGCGCCCATTGTCGATTCGATATTGGTGAACCCGGTAATGTTGCCGCCAGGTTTTGCGAAGCTCTGAACAAATTTTTCCCCGACAGGATCGGAGACATTGGTGAACACGATCGGAATCGTCTTGGTTCCTTGAGATACCGCGCGTGTGACGATGGTTGCATGTGAAACGATCACGTCCGGATTCAGTTTGATCATTTCGACTGCATGGACTCGCGCGCTTTCGGGGGTCGTTGCCCCCCATCTGTACTCGATCCGCAGGTTTTCGCTTGTCCAACCCAGATCCCGAAGCTCTTGCTGGAACGCGTCAACAGAGCGCTTGCCGTCTCTGTCGTCTTCGTCAATCGCCAGTTCCACGGCGATCACACGCTTACGATCACCCTGTTGCCCGAGCGCCGTTACAGGCCACGCCAATACGGCAAGGCCGACCCCGCCGAGAAAATCTCGTCGCCTCATTGATGTCCCCTGCCAATGACCGCGCAGGAGCATAGTATCAATCGGATTTCGACGCTGAAATATGTTGCAATTGACTACTTAGCCACGTGGTGGCGCAGGAACAGGTGGCTTTCGGCACGAGCTACGCCGATGATGGCAGTAATTCTGACCGCGCGAGATCCTCATGGCCCAAGACCTGATACGCGCTGAAACTGACGTTCTGGTGATCGGGTCGGGCGCTGCAGGCATGTATGCGGCGATTGAGGCGGCACGCAGCGGCTGTCAGGTGATTCTCGCCGACCGCAGCTTGATCGGCCGCGGCGGCGCAACGGTGATGGCCCAGATGACCGTTGCTGTCGCGCTCGGCTCTGAAACTCCTGACCATTGGACTCATCACTACGACGATACGCTCGCCGCCGGGCGTGGACTTTGCAACGAGGTCCTTGCGCAGTTGTTGTGTGAGGAAGGGCCCGAGTGCATCCGCGCCATGGACGATTGGGGCGTGGGCTGGGCACGCAAAGACGGACACATCGCCCAAGCGATGGCCCCCGGTCATGATCGTCCGCGCTGCGTCTATGTCGATTTTCTCAACACCGGGCCCGCAGTGTCGAAGACGCTGCGTACGGTCTTGAATAAAAGCGGCGGAATCCGCAAGGCGGGCGACCTCTGTATCGTCGATCTTCTGCGAAGCAACGGTAACATCGTCGGCGCCGCAGCGCTCCATCTCGGAACGGGCGCGCCGGTGATTGTGTCGGCAAAAGCGACCGTCCTGGCGACCGGTGGTCTCACACGGCTTTATCGGCGCAACAGTGCATCGGCAAACATGGGCGGCGACGGCTATGCCCTGGCGTTGCGGGCCGGCGCGTCACTGGCGGACATGGAATTCGTGCAGTTTTTCCCGATCGGCCATTTGGCGCCGCGGCTTATCGGAATGGACCCCATCATGTGGGACCCGTTCCGCTACAAGCTGGGCGGGCGGCTGCTGAACAATCGCATGGAGGAATTCACGCAGCGCTACGGCGTCGCCGAGGACGGCAAATACGTCATCACGCGAGACGTCGGCAGTTACGCGATTCTCAAGGAGGTCGAAGCCGGCCGCGGCTCGCCGCACGGCGGAGTCTATCTCAGTTTTCAGCACTGTCCGGAAAGTGCGCTGCGCGAATCCTTCGGGCCGGTGATCGATCGCCTCGCCGCCAACGGCATCGATCTCACCAAGATGCCCGTCGAGGTGGCCCCAATCGCGCATTACCACATGGGCGGCATCGTAGCCGACGCGCAGATGCAAACGGACCTGCCCGGCCTGTTCGCCGCCGGTGAGGCGGTTGGCGGCGCCAATGGCGCTAACCGGCTTTCCGGCAACGCGATTACCGAGGCGCTCGTGTTCGGCCACCGTGCCGGTCGCAGCGCCGCTGACTATGTCAGGCGCTCCAGCGCATCGCCCGGTCATGCTGACAACGCCTCCAAGGCGATTGCGCTGATCGCCGCCCATGCGCCGACCCGCGACTTCAATACCGCCGAGATGCTGCAAACGCTTCAAAAAACGATGCAAGACAATGTCGGCGCGTTGCGAAGCGAGGCAAAGATCATCGCCGCTCTCGACATTATCGGCCGCCTCACCGAAGAGCTCGGAAACTCTCCGCCCGGAGACGGCAATCGCTTCGACATGCGGCGGATCGAATGGTTCGACCTGCGCAACATGCTGCTGGTTGCCCGCGTGGTCGCCGAGGCCGCGCTCGCACGCACCGAAACACGCGGGGCGCAACAGCGCGAGGACTATCCGGAATTGTCGCCGGACTGGGCCTTCAACCAGATTGTAAGGCTGCGGGGCGCGCGCATCGAATTGTCGGGCAGCCCGCGCACCGTCGCGGTGGCGGCGTCATGAGCGAAAGCGCAACGCTCAAAATATGGCGCGGCCTCGATGCGAACGCCGGCCGGTGGGAAACCTATGAGGTTCCATTTGAGTCGGGTCAGTCGGTGCTCGACGGCCTGCGCTGGATCCGGGCCAATCGCGACCCGACGCTGGCGATCCGCTTTTCCTGCATCAATGCCAATGCCGGCAAGGAGTGCATGATCGAACTCGATGGCAAGACGGTCTACGCATGCACCGCGCGCCTTCAGGCGCGCGAGATGACGCTGGCGCCACTCTCCAACAAGAAACTGGTACGTGATTTGGTTACTGAAATCGCGCCGCCGGCGGAGCGCTTCGTCCCCTGAAAGTGACACTCGCAGGTGCGATTGACGTGCGCGTCAGGCGAAAGCCCGCCATGGCGACATCCATAGTTAACAAACCTTCAAAAATTGTTCAGATCGCAAGCACGTCCTAGCCACTCCGCTTTTAGTGCTGCAATTCATAGTTCATCAAGCGGGGGAAACTAGAGTTGCCTTGTTCAGCCGCGTTATTGGAGAAGTTCGGTGCCGCGTTGGCTATCTCTGCCTATCCGCACGTTTCTCTCGAGCGTCCTGCATTATCCTACAAAATCGGTCGCGGATGATGCTGTAGAAGGACGCATTCGCGCCGAGCAGATCAATAATATCAAGCGCTATCTGTCTTCAATGATGCTCGCCAACGCGTGCAATGCGGCGGTTCTTGTTATTGCGCTTTGGTCGTCTTCGCAGCGTCAATGGGCCCTTGCGTGGGCATCCACGATCCTCCTGTTCACAATTTATCACGGTTTTAAAAGCCTCTACTCACCCAACGCCAAGCCGTCATATGTCTCGACTCGGGCGATCGTCCGTGCTGTTCGCAATGCCTTCTTACTCG
>DATBTA010000270.1:0-4347 GCA_036559505.1 Pseudolabrys sp.
CAACAGTGTTCACGATTTCAGCGCGCGCAAACATGCTCAGTACACGACATTCGCGTTCTTGAGAAAACCCCACACGTCGACGACTGGCTTCCCCTTCAAATCGGCGCGCGCGTAAACGGAGTGCGGCGTACAAAGGATCAAGATATCGCTGCCCGCGACCACCTGCTCGAGAGGCAACAGCGCAGGATCGGTCGTCACGAAAGGATCTGTCGTGAGGACTTCGCGCGCCAGCATTTCCAGGGATCGCTTGAGCTTGTAGCTCAACGATGCACGCGTATCGTCGATCTCGGCCTTGAATGCCATACCCAGAAGGCCGACGGTCATTTTCGAGACGTCGTATGAACGCCGGAGATCATCGACGAGCTGCAGCACGAAACCCTCGTTGACCTGCATCGCAGCATGGCCGAGACCGAATTGATTGCGTGCATAGGCCGCAAGCTGCATCGTGTCCTTGAACAGGCAAGGCCCCGCTGAGAAGCCCGGCCCCGGAAAGTTTTTCGCGCGCGGATAATTCTGCTTCATCGCGCGCATCACCGCCTGATAGTCCGCGCCAGCCGATTTTGCGATCATGTAGAACTGATTGGTCGCCGCGAATTCAATATACCGGTACGCATTGTTGAAGAGCTTCGCGAACTCGGCCTCGATCGGCCTGACGACCACGAGTTCCGGAACGATCTTGCGGAATAGCGCGCTTGCTTGCTGCTCGGCTTCCGGCGTGGTTGCGCTGATGATTTGCGGCATCTCGCGCAGTTCTTTGACACCGTATCCCTGCACCACGCGCTCGGGGCAGAACGCAAGACCGTTTTTGCGGCCAAGCCGGTTCAGGTACTCCTGAAGCCAGTCGGTCGTTCCCGGATAGACGGTCGAGCGCAGGATCAGCAATTGCTCGTCACTGACATGCGGAAGCAGGCCGTCGATGCAACGCTGGATTTCGGCTTGCACCGGATTGAGGAATTCATCGACCGGCGTGCCAATGGTGACAATGACAGGACCGGAGCGGCTGATCTCCTTTGGAGAAGACGTAAAGATGAGCCGCTGGCTCTCCAACGCTTTCGCCAAGAGCGGCGCCGCGCCATGTTCGATAAACGGCAACTTCCCGGAGCTCAGCATTGCAAGCGCCGTCTCGTTGAGGTCGTTGACGTTGACGGTCAGGCCCGCGTCCGCAAGAGCCAGCACGAGCGGGATGCCGACGTGGCCTGCGCCGCCGACGACGGTGAGATCGGCCATCCTCGCGCCCGCAGGGACAGAAGGCGTTCTTTTGGTCGACGTAATGTTCAAGCGATCCACTTGTGTCCGGTTTGAAGCGCCATTTTAGCAAAGTTCTGCGACAGGACCCGCGCGTCCGCATACACAGGTTAATCGACGGGTTTCCAGACACTTAGCTATCAAATTCCGCTGTCGTACAACAGTGAATTGAGACCTGTGCGGTCGCGGGGCAATTCTCTTGCGCACACAAGTGGGCCATGCCAAGCCCTCGCTCCATTCAGCGACCGCCAAGGACCGAGGAACACATGCGCCGCGCGTTTCTGTTGCTGGCCAAAGCGGCGATATCCGGCCTCCTGCTCTATTTGTCTCTGCGCTGGGTCAATCTCGATGCGCTGGTCGAGCGACTAAATCGTCTCGAACCGGGCTGGCTGGTCCTCGCCGTCGTTCTCCTGGCGATCCAGCAGTTGCTGCTATCGGCGCGCTGGCGACAGATTGCTATCTCCTGCGGCACCGATATGGGCTTTACCGGAACGCTGCAGATCAATTTTATCGCCGCATTTTTCAATCAGGTTCTACCCTCGACGGTTGGCGGCGACGGTGTCCGAATCTGGTTCGCCGCTCGCAGAGGCGCGGGCTGGGCGAACGCAACCTACTCCGTTGTGCTTGATCGAATCTTTGGTGTTGTCGTTCTCGCACTCGTGGTTGCGGTGTGCCTGCCCTGGACGCTTCAGCTCATCCGTGAACCGGTTCCGCGCACGGTCCTGCTGGTGCTCGCGTGCGGGGCGATTGCGGGTCCATTGATCGTGTTGCTAGCCGGCACGCACTTCGATCGATGGCTTCGCCGATGGACGATAACGCGCCACGTGGCGGCAGCCGCCGAGGCTGCCGTGAAAATTTGTCGATCGCTCAGATCTGCCGCAATCGTGATCGGATGCTCGTTCATGATTCATCTATTGACGATCAGCGCCGCCTGGTGCTGCGTCAAAGCAGTTGCCGCACCTGTCGGGTTTGCGCATGTTCTTTTCCTGATGCCGCCCGTGCTGTTGATCGCGACCGTGCCAATATCGATCGCAGGCTGGGGCGTCCGTGAAAGCAGCATGATAGCGGCATTCGCATATGCCGGGCTCGCCGAAAGCGACGGCCTGACGCTGTCCATTTTGTTCGGCGCGGTAAGCTTCATCATTGGAGTTATTGGCGGCATCGTATGGATCTCCAGCGGGTTCCGGACAACGACATTTGCGCCGACGGTGGCCGATGCCGAGATAGCGACCGGAAGACCGTGACCCCGGCATGCGGACCGTTCAGGGATGATCGCCAAACAAACCGATTCAAATCCGGCCCCGTCAGGGACACGCCGACCGGCTGCGTTCCTTGATCGCGACGGGGTTCTCAACGTCGATCACGGCTATGTCCACCGGCCCGAACAGCTTGAATGGGTAGCGGGGGCGGCCGAGAGCGTGCGCCTGCTAAATGACGCCGGCTATTACGTGCTGGTGATTACCAATCAGTCGGGTGTGGCGCGCGGGTTTTTCGACGAAGCGGCGGTAAAGTCATTCCACGCGCATATGCAGAATGTCCTGACCGGAAAAGGCGCTCGCATCGATGCCTTCTATTATTGTCCGCATCACCCGGAAGGAACCGTGAAGGCATTCGCCATGGCCTGCAGCTGCAGGAAACCGCGCACCGGCATGCTTGAGCAGGCTGCGCGCGAATGGCCAATCGACATCACCAGAAGCTTCTTTATAGGCGACAAAGATCGCGATATGGCCGCCGCCGCCGCTTTCAAGGTCCGCGGAATCAAGTTCGACTCGCGCCAGCACTCTCTCCCCGATCTGGTGCGCCAGGAGCTCGCGACCCATAAAAGTCCGCAAGGCCCGTCCCACCCATGAATGATGTCACCGGCGCGCCGGATCGCGCGCGGCTTCTGAATGCGTTTTTGCTCCTTTGGCTTTCCGGCACGGCGTTGCGATTCACCATCCTGGCCGTCCCGCCCGTCATTCCGCTCATCCACGATGAAATGGATATGAGCGCGACCCAGGTCGGGATCCTGACCGGGCTTCCGTCGATGCTTTTCGCCTTTGCCGCGGTGCCCGGCTCGCTGCTCATCGCCCGGCTCGGAGTCCGCACCGCGCTTGTCCTTGGCATCGCAGTCAATGCGATCGGCGGCGCGCTGCGCGGCGCGGTGCCCGACATTTTCTGGCTCTACGCCATGACAATCGCGATGGGCGCCGGTGTTGCCATCATGCAGGTGACGCTGCCACCGGCGGTCCGTCTCTGGCTGCCGCACAAGATCGGATTTGGGACCGCGGTCTACACCAACGGCCTGCTGGTCGGCGAAATCGCACCGGTCGCCCTCACGCTGCCGCTGGTCCTGCCCCTGGTCGGCACATGGCAGATGGGTTTTGTCTTTTGGAGCGCACCCGTCGCGATCATCGCATTGCTCGTCCTGCTGTTTGCACCGCGGCCGGGCACGGCAAACGGATCGCAGACGCGCCGGCGCTGGTGGCCGGACTGGAATAATGCACTGATCTGGCGGCTCGGCATCATGCTCGGCAGCGTCAACGCAACCTATTTTGCCACCAACGCATTCATCCCCGATTACCTAAGGAGCACCGGCGAAGCCGAATGGACCAGCGCGGCACTCTCGGCGCTGAATATCGGACAGATTCCCGCCTCGTTGATTTTGCTTGCTGTTGCCGGCCGTCTCGAACGGGCCGTCTGGCCGTATATCGTCTGCGGTCTGCTCTGCGTCATCGCAGCCTTCGGAATCGTTTTCGGCAGCGGCATCTGGATCGTCGCGGCAGCATCCCTGCAGGGCTTTGCCGCAGCGGCGATCCTCGTTCTTGTCCTTGCACTGCCGCCGCTGCTTAGTCCTCCAGACGACGTGCATCGCGTGACCGCAGCCATGTTCACCATCAGCTACAGCTGTGCGGTGATCGTGCCCGTGATCAGCGGCCTCAGCTGGGATCTGAGCGGAATCCCTGCCACGGCATTTTTGCCCATTGCATTGTGCGGATTTTTGCTGGCTATCCTTGCACCGGCGATCAATCATATTCCCCGCGCGGGACACTGAGGGCGATGCGAACCATCCCGGTTGGAGCAAAAGGAACGTACATACTGCGCGTTGTACCGGCGCACCTG
>DATBTA010000271.1:0-3301 GCA_036559505.1 Pseudolabrys sp.
TATTGCCGCGCCCTGCCCGCCTTGTTATGACCACGCCGCTTGTGGCCGGAGTGAGGGCGAGGATTTCGGGATGTCGGGCAAGAACGGAGCGATCAAGCTCGTCGCCGGCAATTCCAATCCTGCGCTGGCGAAGGGGATTTCGGGCTATCTCAAGCTACCGCTCACAAAAGCCGTGGTCCGGCGCTTCGCCGATATGGAGATTTTCGTCGAGATCCAGGAAAACGTGCGTGGCGCCGACGTTTTCGTGATCCAGTCGACCTCGTTCCCGGCCAACGACCACCTCATGGAGCTCCTGATCATCATCGATGCGCTGCGGCGCTCCTCCGCGCGCCGTATCACGGCAGTGGTTCCCTACTTCGGATATGCGCGGCAGGACCGCAAACCCGGGCCGCGCACGCCGATCTCGGCAAAGCTGGTCGCCAACCTGATTACCCGTGCCGGCGCCGACCGCGTGATGACGCTCGACCTGCACGCCGGTCAGATCCAGGGCTTCTTCGATATTCCGACAGACAATCTTTATGCTTCGCCAGTGATGGTCCGCGACATCCGCGAACGCTTCAAGCTCGACAATGTGATGGTGGTGTCACCGGACGTCGGTGGTGTGGTGCGCGCACGCGGCTTGGCGAAACGCATCAACGCGCCGCTTGCCATCATCGATAAGCGGCGCGAGCGCGCTGGAGAGTCGGAAGTGATGAATGTGATCGGCGATGTCGCGGGTTTCACCTGCGTGCTCGTCGACGACATCGTCGATTCCGGCGGAACGCTGGTCAACGCCGCCGACGCGCTGCTCGAAAACAAAGCCAAGGAAGTCTACGCCTATATCAGCCACGGCGTGCTTTCGGGCGGAGCCGTGAAGCGCATCTCAGGATCGCGCCTGAAGGAGTTGGTGATCACGGACTCGATTCAACCGACCCAGGAAATTCTCGCCGCCGGCAATATCCGGGTACTGGAAATCGCGCCACTCATCGGCGAAGCGATCGGTCGCACCGCGACCGAGGAGTCAGTGTCGAGTCTGTTCGACTGAACGCACCGCTCGACTGACTTATCCACTGTTGAGTCACCTTGCCACAGCATTGGTTGTGGAGAGTCGAATCGGTGCGGTTGCCTATGACAGGCAAATCACGGCTGATTGGCACTTGACGATGCCTTTGGCGGGCGGAATCAGGCGCGATATAGTCGAATCGCTTGGTGATTCGCTCTCGCCGTCAAGGCATCCCGTAACCCCTGCGTCAAAGGACGGTTCGGGCCCATCTCGGGTCATCCCTGTGTCGTGCGTGTGGTGGCGTGCGTTTCCTCGCGCTCCAATTGGCAAAGCGGAGACGTCATGTCCCTGACAAGCTACGCGGAAGAGTCGCGCATCAATCCTCTCGATGTGGTGGAGCGGCTCGCGACCGGCAATGACTGGTCATTTGAACGCGCCAGCGACGACGAAATCACGATCCTGGTCACCGGGCGCTGGACCGACTATCAGCTCTCTTATACCTGGATGGGAGATATCGAAGCGCTGCATCTCGCATGTGCCTTTGACTTGCGGGTGCCTGAACGCCGATGCGCGGAAGTGCAGGCCCTGATTACGCTGATCAATGAGCGCCTTTGGGTCGGTCATTTTGATCACTGGGTGAACGAGGGCATCGTGATGTTTCGCCACGCCCTCGTCCTCGCGGGCGGCACCGAAGCCTCAGGCAAGCAGTGCGAGGCGTTGCTCGGCACGGCGCTCGAGTCCTGCGAACGCTACTTCACGGCCTTCCAGTTCGTGGTTTGGGCCGGCAAGACCGCGCGTGAAGCGCTCGACGCCGCGATGTTCGAAACATCCGGGGAGGCATAACGGCGCAAATGGCGATATAATCGTCGCCATGAAGCGGGCAAAACCTGCCGATAAACCGCTGCGTGGACTTTCGGGCCGCCTGGTCCTGCTCGGCGCCGGAAAGATGGGCTCGGCCATGCTCGAAGGCTGGCTCGCGCGCGGACTTGACCCGCGCAAGCTCGCCGTGCTCGAGCCGCATCCCACGAAAGCGATCCAGGCGCTGGCGCGGCGCGGCGTGACGATCAATCCCCGCAAAAAGATTTTCGAGGCAAGCGCGGTCGTGATCGCAGTCAAGCCGCAGAACGCGCCGGAAGCCATGCCGACGCTCAAGCCCTTCGTTGGCAAATCAACCCTGGCGCTGTCGATCATGGCCGGCCGGACCGTTGCCTTTCTGCAGGGCGCGCTTCCGGCGGGGACGGCAATCGTCCGCGCGATGCCGAACACGCCGGCCGCGATTGGTCGCAGCATTACGGTTGCCTGCGCCAACCCGATGGTGAGCGCACGCCAGCGCAAGCTCGCCTCCAATCTACTCTCAGCCATTGGCAAAGTGGAATGGGCCGGCGATGAAACGCTGATGGACGCAGTCACGGCACTCTCCGGCTCGGGGCCCGCCTACGTATTTCTTCTGGCGGAAGCAATGGCCAGCGCCGGCATCGCGGCGGGGCTGCCCCCGGCCCTCGCAACCCGGCTCGCGCACGACACCGTCGCGGGTTCTGGCGAATTGCTGCATCATTCGCAGCTCAGCGCGGCAACCTTGCGGGAGAATGTGACCTCGCCAGGCGGGACGACCGCTGCTGCCCTCGACGTGCTTTTGGGACCTGGCGGTCTTGAAGAACTGATGACGAAGGCCATCGCCGCCGCCACGCGCCGGTCGCGCGACCTGGCGGGGTAGCACGCCCTAGAACCGTCCTCATTCCAGCCCTACATTGAGAGGCAAACACGTTTGCCATGGGAGGCCGTCATGGCCCGCAAGTCCAAGCGCGCACGTAGAAGTCCGGCTGCGACCCCAACGCGCGGCGGTAGTGACCGTGATAAGGCGATCGATGCACTGATGTCGCTGCTCGCCGATCATTCGTTCGAACAAGTCGGGCTGGCCGAAGTCGCCGGCAAAGCCGGCATCAAGCTTTCGCAGCTCCGTGCCGAATTTGGATCGACGCTCGCGATTTTGGCCGCCCACATCAAGGAGATCGACCGTGTCGTCCTCGCCGGCGGCGATGGCGACATGGCGGAAGAGCCCGCGCGCGAGCGCCTGTTCGACGTGCTGATGCGCCGCCTGGAGGCGCTCGCACCTTGCAGGGATGCTGTCCGTTCTATCATGCGCTCGACGCGGCGAAATCCTGGGCTCGCCTTCGCGCTCAATGCCATGGCGGTGCGCTCGCAACGCTGGATGCTTGAGGCTGCCGGCATCGGCACAGCAGGCCCGCGCGGCGCCCTGCGGGCGCAAGGCGCGGCGCTAATGTTTGCACGCGTGCTGTCGGTATGGGTCGACGACGAGGA
>DATBTA010000272.1:0-16574 GCA_036559505.1 Pseudolabrys sp.
TGGTGGTCGGCCGGCCTGTTCTTGAGGCGCGCGAGCCCAAGGCTGTGGCAGATGCAATCGTGGCCGAGATCGAACAAGCGGCTAGATCATAGGGAGTGAAGGGATGGCGAAGGGTTACTGGATCGGGCGGGTCGATGTGAGTAGCGACGAGGGCTACAAGCCTTACGCCATGGGCAATCAGGCGATATTCAAGAAATATGGAGCGCGTTACGTCGTGCGCGCAGGCAAGTTCGAATGCGTCGAGGGCGATGCGCGCTCCCGCAACGTGGTCATCGAGTTTCCGGACTATGCGACCGCGCTCGCTTGTTACAATTCGCCCGAATATCAGGCGAACATGAAGCTGCGCCAGCCGCATTCCACCGCGGATATCGTGGTTATCGAGGGTTACGACGGCCCCCAGCCGTGATACCCGCGAGCATGATCTTGTCCGAAAACCGGACTCCACTTTTCGGGATCATGCTCTAGTCGCCTTTTGCCGGCCTCCGCGCTATACCGACGCCAAGTTTCCGGGAGTTGATCCATGGCCGAGATGCGGCTCGTGGTCGCCGGTGCCGGCGGGCGGATGGGCCGCACGCTGGTCAAGGCGATCGCCGATAGCAAGGAGTTTGCGCTTGCGGGCGCCCTCGAGGACGCGCGTTCGCCGCTGATCGGCTGGGACGCGGGGGTGCTGGCGGGTCTGCCGGAGAATAGCGTCAAGCTGACCGGCGACGCCGGGCCATTGCTTGCAAAGGCGGATGGCATCGTGGACTTCACGGCGCCGAGCGCCACGCTCGTATTTGCCGCGCTGGCTGCTAAGGCGGGCAAGGTGCACATCATCGGAACGACCGGACTGAGCGCCGCCGACGAGGCAAAAATCAAGGACGCCGCCAAGAGCGCGGTGATCGTCAAGTCGGGCAACATGAGCCTCGGCGTCAATCTGCTCGCGGCGCTCACGAAGCGCGTGGCGAAGACGCTCGACAATTCGTTCGACATCGAAATCCTGGAGATGCATCACAACCAGAAAGTCGATGCGCCGTCGGGCACCGCGCTGATGCTTGGCCGTGCGGCGGCGGACGGGCGCGGCATCGCGCTCGACAAGCATTCCGTCAAAAGCCGTGACGGCCACACTGGTGCGCGCAAGGGCGGTGACATCGGATTTGCTGCCCTGCGTGGCGGAACCGTCGTAGGGGAGGACAGCGTGATCTTTGCCGGCGCGGCCGAACGCGTGGAGCTCACGCACAAAGCCGAAGACCGCATGATCTTCGCACGCGGCGCCCTGCATGCCGCGCGCTGGGCGCGCACGCAAAAGCCGGGACTTTATTCAATGATGGACGTTTTAGGCTTGAATGACTTCTGAGGAATCGCATGACTGACCGTCTTCTCGTGCTCGTGCGGCACGGCCAAAGCGACTGGAACCTGAAGAACCTGTTCACCGGTTGGCGCGACGTCGACCTCACCGAGAAGGGCGTCGCTGAAGCGCGCGAGGCCGGCCGCAAACTCAAGGCCCAGGGGATCAAATTCGACGTCGCATTTACGTCCGCGCTCAAGCGCGCGCAGCGCACGCTCGACCTGATGCTGACCGAGCTGGGCCAGACGACAATCCCGATTTTCAAGGATCAGGCCTTGAACGAGCGCGATTACGGCGATCTCGTCGGACTCAACAAGGACGACGCACGCAAGAAATGGGGTGAGGAGCAGGTGCACATCTGGCGCCGTTCCTACGATGTGGCGCCACCCGGCGGCGAAAGCTTGAAGGACACGCTCGCACGCGCTTTGCCGTATTATGTGACTGACATTCTGCCGCGCGTGCTGCGCGGCGAGCGCGTGCTGGTCTCTGCGCACGGCAATTCATTACGTGCGCTTGTCATGGTGCTCGACAAGCACACGCCCGATAGCATCACCAAGCTCAATCTGGATACTGGCGTGCCGATGATCTACCGGCTCAACGCCGATTCGACGGTTGCTTCGAAGCTCGATCTTGCAGCCTAGCTAGGCCGCTGCGGACATTCCCGCTTCCCAGCCGAGCATCGCGCGCTTGCGTGTGATGCCCCAGTGATAACCGGTGAGCTCGCCACTCTTGCCGATGACGCGATGGCACGGCACCACAAAACAGATCGGATTCTTGCCAACCGCGGCGCCGACTGCGCGCGCAGCTTTTGGCGCGCCGGCCCTGGCGGCGAGATCGGAATAGGTGGTGAGCCTGCCCATTGGGATGTCGAGCAGCCTTTCCCACACACGCACCTCGAAGTCGGTGCCGATCAGCACCACGCGCAGCGGCTGGTCTTTGCGCCAGAGGGCCGCGTCGAAAATGCGGCGCGCGGTCGGTGCCGTCGCGGCGAAGTCCTCAACGTATTTGGCCTTCGGCCACCGCGATTTCATGTCGCGGAGGGCCGCGCGTTCCTTGCCGGCATCGGCGAGCGCAAGGCCTGCGAGTCCACGCGGCGTGATCATCACCAGCGCCATGCCGAATGGGCAGGGGTGAAATCCGTAGGTAATGGTGAGGCCTTCGCCGCCGGCTTTCCATTCGCCGGGCGACATTGCTTCGTGCGTGACGAATAGATCATGCAACCTGCCGGGCCCGGACAAACCCACTTCATAGGCGGTGTCAAGCACGCTCGCCGATGAACGCAGAAGCTCGCGCGCATGGTTGAGCGTGAGCGCCTGCAGGAACGCCTTTGGCGTCAGCCCGCACCAGCGGCGGAACAGGTGATGCAGGTCGGTTGCGGATACGCCGGCGGCGTTCGCGATGACATCGATTTCGGGTTGGGCGCGCCAGTTTCCGCGAATATGCGCAATGGCGCGGCGCACGATGTCGTAATCTGCTGCCGCCGTCGGGAGCGGTGCGAATTCGGTGAAACGATCGGTCACGGTGTTTTTTGCCAGGTTCATGTTCATGACCGCTATTTAGAGCTACCGGGACGCCTCGACCACCCGATTTCTGGCTATTCGAACACGGTTCTTGTTGGCCCCCGGCGGGCTTCGACGAGCGCTTTTCCAAGTTCCTTCGCAAAGCCCGCCTTTTCGTCGGGTCCAAGGAACGTGGCGATTGCCAGTTTCTTGCCGCGCGACACGAGGAAGAGTCGGTCGATGCCGAACTCCTCCAACTCGACCTTGTCAAGCCGGACCCAGAGCGGGTTGAGAACCCATTCGCGCGCGCGGCCAAGATGGCTCACCTTTCGCACCTTGAGTGTGGAAGGAGTAACCGTCACCTGCTCGTAGGCTTTGGCGTGCCAATAGTTGAGCCGGAAGGCCCAGTACAGCAGCAGCACGTCTAATCCGAAAAAGCCCAGCACTGGCCAGGCGCCGATGACGAGAAAGAGCATTCCGGTCCCGAAGCTGACACCACCGAACAGCAACATCAAAACCAGAAAGCCGACGCGGCCCAGCGAGCGATGCGGTGTCAGCGTCGCCGAAAAGATGGTGGGTTCGAGATCATCGGCGTTGTCGGAGATCATTACGCTCACTATACCAAAATCATGACGAGAAAACCCGCCCGAAAGGCTCCGACGAAGCGCAGGATAAAATTGCGCGCGGGCAAGCGCGCGAAGGTAAAGCCGGCGCCCAAGCGCGCGGCAGCCGATATCAAGGCCGCGCAAGGCGCGCTGCCGCAGTGGACAACAGCGCAGATCGCCGAGGCATTCAGCCGCTTCAAGGCCGCAAATCCTGAGCCGAAGGGCGAATTGCAGCATATCAATCCGTTCACACTGCTGGTCGCGGTGGTTCTTTCGGCGCAGGCAACCGACGCAGGTGTCAACAAGGCGACGCCTGCGCTTTTTGCCCTCGCGGATACACCGGAAAAAATGGCTGCGCTCGGCGAAACGCACGTGCGCGACCTTATCAAGACTATCGGCCTCTTTCGCATCAAGGCCAAAAATGTCGTTGCGCTGTCACAGAAGCTGATCGCCGAGCATGGCAGCCACGTTCCGCGCTCGCGCGAAGCGCTGGAGGCGCTGCCTGGTGTCGGCCGCAAGACCGCCAACGTCGTCCTCAACATTGCTTTCGGCGAGCCAACGATTGCTGTCGATACGCACATCTTTCGCGTCGGAAACCGCACCGGACTGGCCACCGGCAAGACCCCGCTCGAGGTCGAAATGAAATTGGAGCAGGTGGTGCCGGCGGAATACAAACGGCATGCGCACCATTGGCTTATTCTGCACGGGCGTTACACTTGCGTCGCACGCAAGCCGCTGTGCGAGAAATGCATCATTGCTGATTTGTGCCAGTGGCCCGGCAAGACGGTCGTGTGAAGTGTCAGAGTAGGGAGAGTGCGTATGGAAGGCTCCCGGATCGCGAGAACAAGAGAGACGCGCCCCGATACCGGTGAAATTCTTCGTCGCGGCGGATTGTCTGCGAAGTCGGCCGGCACATGGGTCAAAGCGTTGCCGCGCGTGACAGGTTCGCTCAAACGGGATGCAGCGGCGGCGACGAAATTTTGGCGCACAGGCGATAGTCTGTTGGCGAAATTGCCCAAAAAGCGCCAGCGAACGCTGGAACAGCAATCGGCAGCCGACGCCATTCTTTCCACATGCAGGCGTCTCCGCGAAGATTTCCTGAAAAAGCACGCGGACGTGATCTATCGCAGGCTTACGAAAAATGTGACCGCGTTCCATCGCGTGGACGAACTCGCATACGACGTTGCCAAGTTGGTTCCGGGATTGACACCGACAAGGAAGCAAGTCGACGCCGAGGGCGCGCTAATGCAGAGCGAAAAAGATGGCGTCGAGATCGACCAGGGGATTTTCCTGGCACACACGCTCGCACTTCCTGAAGCCGGAATGCACCTGTGCGAGGCGATGCTGCGGCCGAAGCAGGAATCTTTCGCGCGGGTAGACGAATTCGTTCGAAACGGGGTGATCGATTTTGGTCCGGCGCGACTCGAACGGCAGGGCAAGGCGGCCGTGGTGACGGTACAAAATCCGCGCTTCCTCAATGCCGAGGATGATGACACGCTCGGCGATACCGAAGCGGCGACCGATATCGCGATCCTCGACCCATTGAGCGAGATCTGTGTATTGCGCGGCGGTGTCGTCGATCATCCGAAATACAAAGGCCGCAAGATTTTCTCGAGCGGGATCAATCTCACTCATATCTACCGCGGCAAGATTCCCTATCTCTGGTACATCCGCCGCGACATGGGGGTGGTGAACAAGATGTTCCGCGGGGTTGCGACGGGCGCGGCAAGCCCCGACGAAATTTACGGCGGGACACGAGAAAAGCCTTGGGTCGCCACGGTGGACGGCTGGGCGATTGGCGGCGGCTGCCAATATCTTCTGGCAATGGATTATGTGATTGCGGGCAGCGACGCCTACATGACGCTCCCCGCGCGCAAGGAAGGGATTATTCCGGGCGCGGCAAATCTGCGCATGCCGCGTTTTACGGGCGATCGCATCACGCGCCAGGCCATCTTGATGGGCCGGCGACTCGACTGCGATACGCCCGAAGGGCGAATGATTTGCGACCTGATCGTACCGCCAGATGAAATGGACGACGCGGTTGCGCGGGTCGTCGATGACTTTACCGGCTCGGGCGTGGTCAGTGCTGCCGGTAACCGGCGTGCCATTCGGGTCGGCGAAGAGTCGCTCGATCTGTTCCGCCGCTACATGGCGGTCTACTGTCGCGAGCAGGCCTACTGTCATTTCAGCCCGGCTCTGATCGCAAACTTAGAAAAGCACTGGAACGCCGCGCGGCGAAAAATCTGATGGTGAGTTGTTTGGTGACGCTAGGGATTTGAATGCCGCGTCTACAGCTCAAAGGCATCAATCTGATGCCAGCACGCGAAAGTTTCGATCCGATCGAAATGGCTTCGCGTGATGAGATAGCGGCACTCCAGTTGGAGCGCCTGAAATGGACGCTCGGCCACGCTTACAGCAACGTCGCGCACTACAAGAAAGCATTCGACAAAGCCGGCGTTCATCCTGGCGACCTCAAGGCACTCGATGACCTGCCGAGGTTCCCGCTCACCGCCAAAGACGACCTGCGCGCGCATTATCCGTTTGGGATGTTTGCCATACCGCGCCACCAGGTTCTGCGCGTTCATGCATCGTCAGGAACGACCGGCAAGCCCACCGTGGTCGGTTACAGCCGGCGCGATCTCGACACCTGGGCCGGCTTGATGGCCCGCTCCATGCGTGCGTCCGGCTGTAAGCCGGGCATGCTGGTGCAGAACTCGTACGGCTATGGGCTGTTTACCGGCGGCATTGGTTTTCACTACGGCGCCGAGCGGTTCGGCATGACTGTCGTGCCGGTGTCGGGCGGAATGACGGAGCGGCAGGTGCACCTGATCGCCGATTTCCGTCCCGACGTCATCTTCGTTACACCAAGCTATATACTTGCAATTCTTGATGAATTTCACGCCCAAGGCATCGACCCACGCCGGTGCTCGCTCAAGATTGCAATGTGCGGCGCCGAGCCGTGGACCAATGCGATGCGCGCCGAGATCGAAGAGGCGTTCGATCTTCACGCCATCGACAACTACGGCCTGTCGGAAATCATTGGTCCGGGTGTTTCCTGCGAATGCATCGAAAGCAAGGACGGCCCGCATATCTGGGAAGATCATTTTTATCCGGAAGTTATCGATCCGGTCACCGGCAAGGTTTTGCCCGACGGGGAGGTCGGCGAGCTCGTGTTCACCACGTTGACCAAGGAGGCAATGCCGATCGTGCGCTATCGCACGCGCGACCTGTCGCGCCTGCTGCCCGGCACTGCGCGCTCAATGCGCCGGATGGAGAAGGTTGCAGGTCGTTCCGACGACATGATGATTGTGCGCGGTGTGAACGTGTTTCCGAGCCAGATCGAGGAAATCATCCTCAAAGACGAACGCCTCGCACCGCACTTTGTCATCGAGTTGCGGCGCGCCGAACGTCTCGACGAAATCACCGTCGTCGTCGAATCGCGTCTCGATGCGGAAGGTGTCTATGCCGAGTGCGACCGTGATCTCGCGCATCACATCAAAGCTATGGTCGGCGTGACCGCAGCGGTTCGCACCGTCAAGCCAGGCACGGTCGAACGTTCGCTCGGCAAGGCCAAGCGCGTCATCGATTTGCGTCCGAAAGGCTGAATGTCAGCGCGGTGCTTCGACGAGGTCGATTCGCGCGCCGGCCAGTCTTTTGTGCACGTGAACCATGAAAGCCATCGCAAATATGGGCGTCGCCAGATTAACAATCGGGATCGATACGAAAGCTGCGACCACCATGCCAGCCAAAAATACGTAGGCCGCATTGGCTTTGCGCATGGACTTCGCTTCGTGTGGCGGGCGGAATCGCATTGCGGCAAGCTCAAAATATTCGCGTCCGAGCAGATATGCGTTTGCAAGAAACAGGATAATGATTCCGAGCCCGGCCAGCAGGACGAACGGCAGCGCGAACAGATAGACAAGGACCGCGAGCGCAGCGATCTTGGTACCTTCTATAAGTGCACGCAAAAACGGCAAGGCCCTGCCGGATGGATGCGCCGGATAGTATTCCCGCTCGACAGCTTCAGCGACTTCATCGACGAAAAAGCTGCCGACGAAGGCAGTGACCGCTGGCATCAAGAATAGCGCGCCGGTAATAATGCCTAGCGCCGCGATCACCGACAGCACCCAGGCAAGCACAGCCCAGGCTGCGTGCGGCGCCATTCCCGACGCTTGCTCGGCCCAATTTGCACCGGCGTCCGCCCACACGGCCAACAGCCGCTGCATGGCGATGCCGATAATAACAATGACAATGAGCGCCAATCCCACAGCTTTGAGGAGCACGCGCCGTAGAGCAGGCGTGAACATCTGCGACAGCGCTTTGGTGAATGCGTCAATCATAGCGACACAGGTAATTCTGGTCGCAACGTTCGGCAAGCCCGTCGTCTAGGATACAGACGAAAGCGTGTCGTTTTCGGCGGGCACGAGGGGGACGCTCTCGGCGGTCGACTGATCGGCCCATGCGATTGCTTTGTAGTCAAAGCCGTGCACGAGGGTCGGTTTTACGACTTCGAAATAAGGAGAGATGTCGAAGTCGCGTGGTGCGTAAAGGGATGAGTGGCGGATTTCCAGTATTTCCTGGCGCGCCGCTTCGCTCTCGAGCCGCGTAATCTTCGGCAGAATCGGGTAGCGCACGGTGTCAAATGCCTGCGCGATCAGCGCCGAGCATATGATGCGAGTCGGGTGGCCGGAGCCGAGCGCCATCATGCGGCGGCGCCAGCGCTGCGGGACCGGCAGCGGAAACAGGTAACGCATCAGATCGATAATGTTTTTGAGATCGTAGTCGAAGCCGATGCGTTCCGACGCATAGGCGCAGACCCGGGCGCGGTCATCATCATCGAGCTGTGTCGGCCGGCAGATGCGGGTATGGAAGCGGACATATTTTGAGAGCGGTGCGGCGACCACGCCCTGACCGATATTCGCCTCGACCAGCACAAGCGGCTCACCGTCGGCGGTCACGCGATCTCCGATCGGCCCGACATAAAGTGCGGCATGCGACCAGGTCGACTGCGTCAGATACTTGATGACGCCGGAAATATGATTGTTGCCTTCAACCAGCAGCACATCACCAGGCCGCAAGGTTGCCCGCAACGCGCCGGGATCCGACGGTGTGAACGGCTCGTAACCTTGTACCGGCTTTTCCAGATATTGCGCCAGAAAGCGCCCCACCCCATCGACCACCCAGCTCATGACCGGCCCTCGGCGCCAGTTCTTGGCGCTCAAGACGTTCCCCTTTCGCGGGAGAGATCCCGCGCACGTCTTCCGAAAATCTAGTGAGAACTCATTGCAATTTAGTTCACCGGGCTATTTGGCGCGGCAGGCTGTCGGTGTTACCGATTGTTAGCCATAAAGTTTGCCGCACAATGTTGGTCGGACCTGGCCTGCAACCCTTTGGATACCATGCCGACTTCACCCAAGGCCCTCATCGCATGGTCGAGCGGCAAAGACAGCGCGTGGGCGCTGCATGAGACGCGCGTCACCCGCGATTTCCAAATTGTCGGCGCCTTGACCACGGTGACCGACATGTTTCACCGCGTCAGTATGCACGGGGTGCGTGAAGAACTGCTGCGCGCACAACTCGATGCTGCCGGTCTGCATCCGGTGATCATTCATATTCCGTATCCGTGTCCGAATGACATCTACGAGCGCAAAATGACAGAGGCCATCGTTGCCGCGCGAGCATCCGGGGTGACCCACATGATTTTCGGCGACCTGTTCCTTGAGGATGTACGGGCCTACCGCGAACGCCAGCTTTCCGGCACCGGGATCGTGCCGGTGTTTCCATTATGGGGCCGGCCCACGCGTGCGCTTGCCGATGACATGATCGATGCCGGCACCGAGGCGCATATTTGCACCGTTGATTTGAAAAAATTGCCAGCATCATTCGCCGGCCGGCGATTTGACCGCGGGCTGCTTGAAGTGCTCCCTGAGGGCATCGACCCGTGTGGCGAGAACGGTGAATTTCACTCGTTTGTCTCAGGTGGCCCGATGCTGTCGCGCAAAGTCGCGGTCAAAACCGGCGAAACTATTGAACGCGACGGATTTGCTTATACGGATCTGCTACCGGCCTAACCGCGCAAAACACCGTCAGTTCTCTTGGTCACTTCGGCGACGATCTTACTGGCAAGAGCCTCAATCTCGGCGTCGGTCATCGTTTTCTCGCGCGGCTGAATTGTCACCGCAATTGCAATCGATTTCTTGCCTGGATCGATGCCTTTACCTTCATACACATCGAAGACGACGACATTGCTGACCAGCTTCTTGTCCACGTTCTGCGCGGCGCGCACGATGTCAGCGGCTTTGACCGAATTATCGACGACGAAAGCAAAATCGCGCTCAACCGGCTGGAAAGGCGACATATCGAGCAGAGGCTTTGCCCGCGTCGCGCGCGCTTTGGGTTCGGGGATTTTTTCGAGAATCACTTCGAAAGCGACCAACGGGCCCTCGGCCTTCAGGCCGGCAATCGCGCGCGGATGCAATTCACCAAAGTGTCCCAGCACATTCTGCGGGCCAATCTGGATGGTTCCGCTGCGTCCGGGGTGAAACCACGCCGGCGCGCCAGGCACGACCTGCAAAGCCTGCATCGGGGCTCCGGAAGCGGCCAGCACGGCGAAAGCGTCGGCTTTTAGGTCGAAAACGTCGACCGGTCCGGACTTGTCCGACCAGTGACGGCCGCTCCCCGACGGCTTGGCAAAGCCACGCCGCAGCCCGCTGGCGGCCGTGAGTTGGTCGGCAGGCTTATCGCCTTTGAAGATCTGGCCAACTTCGAACACCGCGGTGTCGGGGAACCCGCGGTCAGCATTGCGTTGCGCTGCCATGATCAAGCCGGGAATGAGGCTCGGCCGCATGTCGGACAACTCGGCGGCGATCGGATTAGCAAGCGCAAGCTCCGGTGCGCCGCCACCAAACAGCTCGGCTTCTCGCTTCGATACGAACGACCAAGTCACAGCTTCAAGCAACCCGCGCGCCGCGAGCGCTCGCTTTGCTTTGCGCGTGCGATTTTGAATCGCAGTGAGAACGGGTTTGCGGGCCTGCTCTCGCCCGAAACGAGTCGATGGCACACGATCCACGCCGACAATACGGACGAGTTCCTCGACGATATCGGCACGGCCGTGAACGTCTGGTCGCCAGGATGGCACGGCAACTTTCACACGCTCGCCTTGACCGGCAGTGAAAAAACCGAGTTTGTCCAAGACACGCCGCAGGTCCGCAAGCGGTAATTTCAGCCCGGTGAGCCGCGGCAGTTCGCTGAGCGGAAAATCGATGATCTTTTCCTTCGGCGTCGGGTCGCCGGCGACAATGATTTCCGACGCTTCGCCGCCGCAGAGGTCGAGCACCATCTGGGTGGCGAGCTCGAGGCCGGGCAGCATGAAGGCGGGATCGACACCACGCTCGAAGCGATAGCGTGCATCGGAGTTGATGCCGAGCTTGCGGCCGGTCTGTGCGATATTGAGCTCGTCCCAAAGTGCCGATTCCACAAGAACATTTGTGGTCGTCTGCGAGCAACCAGTTGCCTCGCCGCCCATGATGCCGGAGAGCGATTCGACACCCTTTTCGTCGGCAATCACACAAACCGCCTCGTCGAGCATGTATGTCTTGCCGTCGAGTGCCAGCAGCTTCTCTCCGTTTCTTGCGCGCCGCACCGTCAGATTGCCATGCACCTTGTCGGCGTCGAACACGTGCAGCGGTCGGCCGCGGTCGAAGGTGACAAAATTGGTGATGTCGACAAGCGCGTTGATGGGACGGAGCCCGATTGCGGTCAGGCGCTTCTGCAGCCAGTCAGGCGAAGGACCGTTCTTGACGCCGCGCATCAGGCGCAAACCGAAAGCTGGGCACAAGGACGGCGTCCTGCCGAAGTCGAGCGTGACTTTCACCGGGCAAGGGAAAGAGCCCTTCACCGGTTTTGGAATCTTGTCTTTATATGTGCCGATCGAAGTTGCGCCGAGGTCGCGGGCAATACCTGAAACGCCAGTGCAGTCCGGGCGGTTGGGCGTAAGATTGATTTCGATAACCGGTTCGCTTGCACCTGCCCATTCAACGTAGGATTTGCCGACCGGCGCATCCGCGGGCAAGTCGATGATCCCTTCATGGTCGTCGGAGACCATCAGCTCGGCGGCCGAGCATAGCATGCCGCGGCTTTCGACGCCCCGGATCGTACCGACCGTCAATGTGATGTTCTTTCCTGGGATAAAGGTTCCCGGCGCCGAGAAGACACCTTTCATGCCCGTCCGTGCATTGGGTGCCCCGCACACGACCTGGATCGGTTTACCGTCGCCGATATCGACCATGCAGACCTTGAGACGGTCCGCATTGGGATGTTTCTCGGCCGAAATGACGGACGCAATCACGAACGGCTTGAGCAGGTCTGCCTTGTCCTCGACGTTCTCGACCTCAAGGCCGATCATCGTAAGCTTATCGACGATCTCGGCCAACGACGCGTCGGTTTCGAGGTGGTCCTTCAGCCAGGGCAACGTGAACTTCATGCCGCTTTCTCCGACGTCCAGAAATAGAGAAGCGGCAGCAACGCGAACACCACCATGGTGAACAGGATCGCGGCACGAATGCAAAGACTGTAAAGCTCGGCGCGGATGATCAGTTCGCGATGAATAGTATCTTGAACATGATCGGCCGCCTCGAATTCATGCGCGTGGAATACTGACAGACATCGCAGACAGCCGAGTGCAATCAGCAGATAGATCGCCATCTCCATGATAACGATCCCGACTTCAAAGTCGTTATCGGCGACAAGCGGGGCGATCAGGCCGAGCCCGGCGATCATCATCGACGTGTGCGTCAAAAGACCCGCGGCCTTGGCATCGATCGAGGCGAACGTGTGCGAGGCTTCGGCCGACATCTCCTTGTCGCGCTTACGCAATGTTGATTCGTAACTCGCGATCTTGTGCGCATTCCACCCGCGCGTGACCAGCGCGAAGAAAGCGCGATCGAGCGGCGAGGGTGGTCGCGGCGCAGTCACGAACTCAGACCTCCGGCCAGCGTCGGAAAGTCCAGCGGGCGAAAGCCATAGTGAGAGAGCCAACGCACATCGGCTTCGAAGAAGGCGCGCAGGTCGTTCATGCCGTACTTGAGCATCGCGATGCGGTCGATTCCCAAGCCCCAGGCAAAGCCTTGATATTCGTCGGGATCGAGCCCGCAATTGCGCAGAACGTTCGGGTGCACCATTCCGCAGCCGAGGATTTCAAGCCAATCTTCGCCTTCGCCGAAGCGGATTTCGCCTTTGTCGCGCTTGCACTGAATGTCAACCTCGAGCGACGGCTCCGTGAACGGGAAGAACGACGGGCGGAAGCGCATTTTCACGCTGTCGACCTCGAAGAAAGCCTTGCAGAATTCCTCGAGGATCCACTTCAGGTGACCGAGGTGAGATCCCTTGTCGATCACGAGGCCTTCGACCTGGTGGAACATCGGCGTGTGGGTTTGGTCCGAGTCGCTGCGATAGGTGCGGCCGGGGCAAATGACGCGAATTGGCGGCTTTTGGGCGAGCATTGTGCGCACCTGGACAGGGGAGGTGTGTGTGCGCAGCAGCAGGCGCGAGCCGTCCGGCTTCGGCGCGAAATAGAACGTGTCGTGCATTTCGCGAGCCGGGTGACCCTCGGGAAAATTCAGTTTGGTGAAATTGTAGTCGTCGGTTTCAACATCGGGCCCTTCAGCGATCGCGAACCCCATGTCGGCGAAGATGGCCGTCAGCTCATCGGTCACCTGGCTGATGGGATGGATGCGGCCGATCTCTGCCGGCGCTTCGCGCACGGGCAGCGTGACGTCGACCGTCTCGGTATTGAGCCGCGCATCGAGTGCCGCGGCACCGAGCGCATCTTTGCGTTGTGCAATCGAGGCGGTAACACGGTCCTTGAGGCCATTAATCGCCGGACCTTGTGCCTTTCGTTCGTCTGCTGACATCGTGCCGAGCGTCTTGAGCAACGCCGAGACCGAGCCATTCTTTCCGAGCGCGGCAATGCGAACGGCTTCGAGCGCCGCTTCATCCTTCGCCGCGGCGACGTTCGCCAGAATGTCCTTTTCAAGCTTTGTGATGTCAGACATGGCTTGTCACCCTGTCATGCGCGGGCCCGACGCGCGCATCGCGCCTCGATTGGTGTTTGACGCGGACCTTACGCCGGCAACGCGGCTTTGGCCTTTTCCACGATCGCCTGGAATGCAGCCGGTTCGCGGATTGCAAGATCGGACAAAACCTTCCGGTCGACCGTAACGCCGGCTTTGGCCAGCCCGGCGATGAAGCGGCTGTAGTTCAAGCCAAAGGGCCGAACCGCCGCATTCAAACGCTGGATCCACAAGGCCCGAAACGTGCGCTTGCGCCGCTTGCGGTCACGGAAGGCATATTGGTTTGCCTTCTCCACCGCCTGCTTGGCGATGCGGATCGTGTTTTTGCGACGACCGTAGTAACCCTTGGCGGCCTTCAGAACTTTCTTGTGTTTGGCGTGTGAGGTGACACCACGTTTGACGCGGGCCATAGGAATTCTCCTTGCAATACGTGCAGATTACGGACGAGGAACGACCGCGTACGCGCGGCCGGCGAAAACCGGTCAGCCGTTCGGCAGCCAGTACTTCTTGACGTTGTCGCCGTCGGTCTTGAACAGCACATTTGTGCCGCGATGCTCGCGGATCGTCTTGGTGGTCCGCTTGATCATGCCGTGGCGCTTGCCGGTCTGCTGGTATTTCACCTTGCCGGTCGCGGTAATCTTGAAGCGCTTTTTAGCGCCCGATTTGGTCTTCAGCTTGGGCATTTGGCTCTCCTCATCGGCTCACTGCGGGCGCGCCCGCTGGCCGGAATATGCTCTTTCGGGCACGTGAGCCCGGGAGCGGGTGCTCGGGATTGAGCGTTAATCGCCGCCACGGCAGCCCTTACCGGCCGGGCGGTGAATGCGCGGCGTTATGGCAGAGGCTGCCGCGGCATGCAACCGCCCGCCGCCGGAAAGCTAAATGGCGCTAAAACCAGCGCGCCACCCGCAATTTGCGAGTGGCGCGTTTGACGTGGCTGTAAAGCGTTCTGCCACGCTACCGCGGCGCCAACATCATGACCATTTGCCGGCCTTCAAACCGTGGTTCCGATTCGATCTTGGCGAACGGGCCGGTGTCTGCTTTCACGCGTTCGAGCAATTTGTAGCCGAGCTCCTGGTGCGCCATTTCGCGCCCTCGGAATCGCAAGGTGATCTTGACCTTGTCGCCTTCTTCGAAGAAGCGCTTCATAGAGCGCATTTTAACATCGTAGTCATGGTCGTCGATCATTGGCCGGAGTTTGATCTCCTTGACCTCGACGACTTTCTGTTTTTTGCGGGCTTCCGCCGCCTTCTTCTGCGCCTGAAATTTGTATTTGCCGTAATCCAGGATTTTGCAGACGGGGGGCGACGAGTTGGGGGCGATTTCGACTAGGTCGAGCCCCGCGGCCTGCGCCATGTCGAGCGCGGCTTGGATCGGTGTGGGACCGTGGTTGTGGCCACTGGCATCTATTAGCTGGACCTCGCGGACGCGGATCTCCTCGTTTATGCGCGGGCCGTCCTTCTGAACGGGGAGCGCGGACTTCATCGGACGACGAATGGCTACCTTCTCCTTATTCTGTTTCAACTGACCGTCAGCATCAGTGCGCCTTCGGAATAGCCGTAGATTGGTAGAAACGGCCGAGAAGTCAACGCGGTTCCGCAGATATTCGTGTCTAAGGGTTTGAAATCGAAGGCCAAACTGTTCAAATTGCTCTTACTTTTGTCGTGACTTAATTTTGTGCGGGGACATCGGGCCGCAGGCTTAGCTCGGCAACGTCCCGATAGAGACGCAACGTCTGTTCGGTCACAATCGCCGTATTGAAATGTCCCAGAACCCAGTCGCGGCCGCGCCGGCCGATGGTTGCCCGATTGAGCTCGGGCATCGAGAACAAACGTAACAGGGCCGCGGCGAGCGCCGCATCGTCGCCGGATGGGAAGCGAAATCCCGCAATCCGGCTTTCGGGCACCGCGGGTGCGGTGAGCACGACGTCGGCTCCGGCGCCGAGATCGGACACGATAACTGGCCGCGCCATCGCCTGGCCTTCCAGGATTGCGCGCTGAACGCCTTCCGGCTGTATCGCCGCCGAAACGATGACAGATGCTGCCGCAAAGGCGGCGGGCATATCGGCGACCGGAGCCGCCATGCGGATCACATCCATTGTTCCAGTGGACAAGACGAGGTCCCACAGCTCGCCTGTGTAGCGCGTACGGCCGCGATCTTCGCCGACGAAGACGCAAAGAAAATCCTTTAAGCCCATTTCCTTGAGCCGCTTCACCGCTTTGACGACGACATGATGACCTTTTCGGCGCAAGATGCGTCCGGTGATCAAAATAACTTTCGTCTCGCGCTTGACGCCCCATGCGCTTCGTATTGCCTCGATGCGTTCGCGCGAAACCTTGTCAGGGTCGAAACGGTCGAGATCAATGCTGCAAGACACGACGGCGATTTTGTTCCAGGCGGTGCCGTAGCGATCGTTGATCAGTTGCGCGATTTGCTCACTTGAGGCGATGACATGGTCAGCGCGCGCCATGATGCTGTTATAAAAGTGCTTGAAAATGTTTTGCTCGCGAAAACCTTTATAGCAACTGGTCACAAGCGGTATTCCGCATAACCGCGCCGCGATAAATGCACTCCATGCGCCTGCGCGGCCAAAGGCGTGAATCACACGGCACTTCCGATCCCGCGCCATTCGCGTCAGCTTGATCGCGTTGCTCAGCATTAGGAGCGGATTGTTGCTCGAGACATCGAGTGGGACGAATTCGCTGCCGGCCTTTGTTACGTCGGCGACTAGGCGACCGGCGCGCGACACGACGATAGTGCGAAAGCCGGCGCTCGCAAGAATCCGCACGAGTTCAACCGCGCCTGCGTCGGCAGCGCCCCCGTCGAGAGTAGGGACCACGACGAGCACCGCGATCGGGTTGAGCGCGGTCTGAGCTTTTCGCGCAACAACGTGCGATTGCACGCTCGCTTCGGGGATTGGTGCGGGCAAACTCGACATGACATCCGTTCGTGTTTCGCGGTGAGGTATAGACTTCACCAGCAACCTGGGCAACGGCTGCACATTGCCACGACGGCGGTCTTCCTGCGAAAAGAAATCCATGAACGAACCGGGTCTCACGTCCATCACGGTCGGGTC
>DATBTA010000273.1:0-2711 GCA_036559505.1 Pseudolabrys sp.
GGGGATTGTCTCGCGGGTTCCGCTTCGCTAAAGGCAGCGCATGAATGTGCATGCGTTCCTCTCACATCGTCGCAAACCGCGATTCAAGCTGCCGCCCGGCACCTGCGACGCCCATTGCCACGTGTTCGGGCCGGCCGCGAAATTTCCCTATGCACCGAACCGGCGCTACACGCCGGAGGACGCGCCGAAGGAGATGCTCGCCGCGCTGCATGCGCATCTCGGCATCGAGCGCGCGATCATCGTGCAGGCGAGCTGCCACGGCTCCGACAACGCGGCGATGCTCGACTGCATTGCGTCGGATCCCAAAAGCTATCGTGGGGTTGCGATCGTCAACGACAGCTTCACCGACAAGGATTTCGACAAGCTCGACGCCGGCGGCGTGCGCGGCGTGCGTTTCAACTTTGTGAAGCATCTCGGCGGCGCGCCGGACATGGCGGTGTTCGACCGCGTTATTGACCGCATCAAAGGGCGCGGTTGGCATGTGGTGCTGCATGTCGACGCGCCCGACATCATTCCGCTCTCGGAGATGATGCGAAAACTGCCGCTGCCGTTCATCGTCGATCACATGGGCCGCGTGCCTTCGGCCGCCGGCGTCGATCAGCCGCCGCTGCGCGCATTGATCGAGCTTTCGCGCCTGGAAAAATGCTGGATCAAGGTCTGCGGGTCGGAGCGGATCTCCATGCCGCCTTACGCGGCCGCCGTGCCCATCGCTCATGCGCTGGTCGAGGCCGCACCGGACCGCGTGTTGTGGGGCACCGATTTTCCGCACCCGAACGCGACACATGAGGCCGATGAGGCTGATCTGGTTGATCTCGTGCCGCAATTCGCGCCGGATGCACTGGCTCAAAAACGCCTGCTGGTGGACAATCCGGCGCGGCTTTATGGTTTCGGATCATAAGAACAAAGACTGTGGAGGAAGCGCACATGAACAAGGGGATATTCCAGGCGAGCAGCCGCTGCGCGGTGCTGGCCGTGGCGGCGCTGGTGCTTGCACCGTTAAGCGGCGCCAAAGCGGCGTGGCCGGAGAAACCGATCAAGATCGTTCTGCCGTTCGGCGCCGGCGGCGTTGCCGATGTCACCGCGCGCATCATGGCCGACAAGCTCAGCCAGAAGCTCGGCCAGCGCGTCGTCATCGAGAACATGCCAGGCCCGGGCGGTATCGCCGCCGCGCGCGCCGTGATCACCGCGCCGCCGGACGGCTACACGATGGCGCTGGTGACGAACGGCACGGCCATCAGCGTCGCGGCATTCAAGACTCTGCCCTTCGACCCGGTGAAAGACTTTGAGCCGGTTTCGATGGTGGGTACCTTTGATCTCGTTTTCGCCGTCAACAGCGAGTCCGAGTACAAGACGCTCGGCGACTTCATCAAGGCGGCGAAGGCGCAGCCGGGCAAACTCAACATCGGCACGATTGCGGTCGGCGGAACGCAAAATCTCGGCGCCGAGCTGTTCAAGTCGATGGCCGACCTCAATGTGCAGATTGTTCCCTACAAGAATTCGCCCGACATCGTGGTGGCGCTCTTGCGCAACGACGTCCAGATGCAGGTCGACTTCCCGCCTGCCGTGCAGGGCCAGGTCAATGACGGCAAGATCCGCGTGCTGGCGACATCGAGCCCGCAACCGTCGCCGCTGCTCAAGGGCATCCCGACGGTCAATCAGGCCGGCGTGAAAGGCTTCGAGGTGGTTTCGTGGAACGCTATTGGAGTGCCGAAGGGGACGCCAAAAGAAGTCATCACGACGATGAACAAGGCGATGCAAGAGGTGCTTGCCATGCCGGATGTCAAGGAGCAGTTCGCTAAGGTCGGCGTCGTCGCGCATGCCAGCTCGCCCGGCGAGATGATGAGCAGGCTGACCAGCGACATCAAGAAATGGAATGACGTGATCGACAAGGCGGGCATTCCGCGGAAATAAGTCGACCACGTTCTGCAACGATAACAATGATGAAAAAAAACAAACTTTCAGTCGCGATCGTCGGTGCCGGTATGGGCGGACTGGCGGTCGCGGCAACGCTGCGGCGCGTCGGTATCGACGTGCAGGTCTACGAGCAGGCGGCGCGTTTTGCTCGCATCGGCGCCGGCATCCAGATGATGCCAAATTCGATGAAGGTCCTGCGTGGCATCGGCGTCGAGGACCGGCTGCGCGCGACGTCGTTCGCGCCCTTTTCGCATCTCAACCGCATTGCGGATACCGGCGAGGTGACGCGCGAATTGCCGATGCCGGAAAGTCTCTACAACGCACCTTATCTGTGCATGCACCGTGCTGATCTCCACGACGCGCTCGCGTCCGTGGTGCCGTCCGAGATCATTCATCTCGACAAGAAGCTTGTCGGGCTCGATCAGGCCGGCGGACGTGTGACGCTGCACTTCGAGGACGGCAGCACCGCCAGCGCCGATGCGGCCGTCGGCGCCGATGGCGTGCATTCGGTTGTGCGCGACATTGTGGTCGGGCCGGACGCACCGATTCACAAAGGTCGCATCGCCTACCGCGCGGTGTTTCCGTCGCAGCTGATGGGCGGCTTCGACATCGGATCCTCACGCACGAAATGGTGGGGCACCGACCGTCATATCGTCATTTATTACACCAACAAGGCAAAGGGCGAGGTGTACTTCGTCACCAGCGTGCCGGAGCCTGCCGAATGGCTCACGCGTGAATCCTGGTCCGCGAAAGGCGACGTCAAGGAACTGCGTGCCGCCTACGAAGGATTTCACCAG
>DATBTA010000274.1:0-17086 GCA_036559505.1 Pseudolabrys sp.
CGGTCCTCGATCAGCGGGCGCCACAGGTCGACCAGCCGCTTGGCGGCAGGTGGTGGCGACATGCCGGTAAGGCGTTCGCGCACCATGAGTGCCAGCGCGTCCTCTATCGGAGCGTCGGCACGGTCGGTGATTTCGTCAAACTTTCCGCGGTGAAAACGTTCGTCGAGCATCGCGGTAAGATTCTGCGCAACGCCATCCATGCGTCGCGCACCAATCGCCTCGACGCGCGCCTGCTCCACCGCCTCAAACACGGCACGCGCCTGCTGGCCGGCCGGCTGCAGGCGGCGATGCATCGCTGGATCATGGCAGGCAAGACGCAGCGCAATGGAATCGGCATGACCGCGCACAACGGCAGCTTCTGCCTTGCCGAGCTTGCGCGGTGGCTCCGGCAGACGGACTTTCCCACCCAGCAGCCCCGGACGCTCGGCGGCAAATGCAACCTCGAGGTCGGGCTTACGCGCAAGCGCGCGAATGCAACCGGCGACCGCGCGCTTGAACGGCTCGGTCGGCGATTCCTTCGAAGTCGGCTTGCTTTTGATATTGGAGGCCATTCATCAGCCCCGGAATGACCCGCGATCAGCTCAGCGCCACGTTCACCGACGATTCCGGCAGCTCGACGCCGAAGCAACGTTGATAAAATTCGGCCACGATCGGGCGTTCGAGTTCGTCGCACTTGTTCAGAAAGGTGAGCCTGAACGCGAATCCGATATCGTTGAAGATCTCGGCGTTCTCCGCCCAGATGATCACCGTCCGCGGACTCATCACGGTCGAGATGTCGCCGTTCATGAACGCGTTGCGCGTGAGATCGGCGACGCGCACCATCTTGTTGACGACGTCGCGGCCCTGCTCGTTGCGATAGTGCTTCGCCTTGGCGAGCACGATCTCCACTTCATTGTCGTGCGGCAAATAATTGAGCGTTGTGACGATCGACCAGCGGTCCATCTGGCCCTGGTTGATCTGCTGCGTGCCGTGGTAGAGACCTGACGTGTCGCCAAGGCCGACTGTGTTGGCCGTTGCAAACAGACGGAACGACGGATGCGGCTTGATCACCTTGCTCTGGTCGAGCAGCGTGAGCCGTCCCGATGCCTCCAGCACGCGCTGGATGACGAACATCACGTCCGGCCGGCCGGCATCGTACTCATCGAAGCAGAGCGCGACATTGTTCTGTAGAGCCCAGGGCAGAATGCCTTCGCGAAATTCGGTGACTTGCTGGCCATCCTTGATGACGATCGCGTCCTTGCCAATCAGGTCGATACGGCTGATGTGGCTGTCGAGGTTGACGCGGACGCACGGCCAATTGAGGCGGGCCGCAACCTGTTCGATATGCGTCGACTTGCCGGTGCCGTGATACCCGGTGACCATGACGCGGCGGTTCTTCGAGAAGCCCGCGAGAATTGCCAGCGTGGTCGGACGGTCGAAGCGGTAATCACTATCGATGTCGGGTACGTGCTCATCAGCCTTGGAATAGGCGGGCACTTCCAAATCACTGTCGATTCCGAAAACCTGCCGAACCGACACTTTCATGTCGGGCAGGCCGGCAGTCTCTTGCATTGCGACGTTCATTGATCCTCCGTGGCTTCGGAACGCCGAAGCCCGTAATGCGGTCCGATTCGTACGGCCGGCTGATGGCGGGCGGCAACTTAGCAGAGGCCACGGCGGCAAAAAACCCGGCCATCCCGAATGGCACCATCAATTATTTCAATAAGATAGGTGCTGTCAGCTCTGCCTGAAAGGCGGGGCTGGGTTGCCTGCTGCAATCGCCGCCCGGTCAGCCGAATCCCACCGATTTTAGGTAGTTGTAGGACTGGATGATCTCGACCAGGCGGTCTTCGGTGGACCGGTCGCCGCCGTTGGCGTCTGGATGGTGGCGTTTTACCAGTTCCTTGAAACGCGTCTTCACCTGCTGCGAGGTCGCGTCGATATCGAGGCCGAGCGTGTCGAGAGCCTTGCGTTCCGCATTGCGAATCGGCCGCGTTTCCGCGCGCGCCTTCTGTTCCGCACGCACGCCCTCACCGAACAACCCAAATGGATCCGAATGCGAACCGAAAGCGCGCACGTCCGGACGCACGTTCGCTTTGCCGGTGCCCATCTTCCAGGTGGGGCGGTGGCCGGTGAGCGCGTCCTTCTGGTAGGCCATCACGGCTGCGTCGCTCATACCCGCGAAGAAATTGTACGACTGGTTGTACTCGCGCACGTGATCGAGACAGAAGCGCCAGTAGTCCTTTTCTCGGCCCCGGCCCTTGGGCGCGCGATGCGTGGCCTTTTCCTTGCAGCCATGCCATTCGCAGCCGGGGCCGCCGGTCTTCGGTCGGCGGTCCTTCTCCGGCTTGACGCGGATGCGATCAAAAAGAGGCGAGTCGAATTTCATGACCGAACATTATGCGCTTTCGCAGGTGACGCGTTCAAGACTTGTTTGTGGCCATTGACCGGCAGGCCGCGCTCTCCTAAGCGGGCAATATGCGAACCGTCGATCTCATCACACAAAAGTTGACCAAGGCTTTCGCGCCGCAAAGCCTCAAAGTCGTTGATGAATCGCACCAGCACGAGGGTCATGCCGGGCACCGGCCGGGCGGGCAAACTCACTTTCGGGTCTATATCGTGTCGGAATCATTCAAGGGAAAGACCCGCGTCGAGCGTCACCGCATGATCAATCAATCGCTTGCCGCCGAGCTCGCGGGCGGCGTGCATGCGCTCGCCATCCACGCATCCGCGCCGGGTGAAGGCGGAAACTAGCCGGCCTTCGCAGGCTGTATCCGCGGCAAAGGCTGAATGCGCAGAGCGGTAATGCGGTTGCGGGCGCGGCGCAGGACCCGAAAGCGGAATCCGTGGAAAGTGAAGCTCTGGCCGATGTCTGGAATCGAACGCGCCTCGTGAATGACCAGCCCTGCGATGGTCGTCGCCTCCTCGTCGGGCAAATTCCAATCCATCACGCGATTTAGATCGCGGATTGGGACCGCACCGTCGACATTCACCGATCCGTCCGACTGGCGCCGGACACCGGGCATTGCCACGTCGTGCTCGTCGGTGATGTCACCAACGATCTCCTCCAGGATATCCTCGAGCGTTACCAGGCCTTCCACTTCACCGTATTCATCGACGACCAGCGCAAAGGGTGTCTTGCGCCGACGGAAGGCCTTGAGCTGCTCCGACACCGGGCGCGTGTCCGGCACGAACCAAGGCGGTGTCATCAGCGATGCGATGTCGACCTTCGCCGCGTCGCCATCGACTGCATGCAACGCGCGCAGCAGATCCTTCACATGCAATATGCCAACGATGTTCTCCGGATTGTCGCGCCACATCGGCAGGCGTGTCACTGGCGACGCGATCACCGCATTGACGACGTCCTCAGGCGAATCGTCGGCGTCGAGCGTGACCATGTTGGTGCGGTGGATCATGACGTCGGACACCGCGAGTTCGCGCAGGTCCAGCACCCCGCCGAACATGTCGCGGTCAAGCCGCTCCACGTCACCTTCGCTATGCAGGAGATCGACGGCCCCGCGCAGTTCCTCGCGGGCAGAAAGGATCGCCTGATCTTCTCCAACGTCCATACCGAAGCGCGCGAGAATCCAGCAGACGATCCTTTCGATCCATATCAGGATCGGCCCGAGCAACCGCACCACCCATTGCATCGGCTTCGCAACCGCGAGCGCAATACGATCAGGCGCGTTGAAGGCCGCCGTCTTGGGCAACACTTCGGCGAAGACGACAACCAGCACGGTCATCAGCGCGGTCGCATACACGACGCCGGCATTACCAAACCATGTGAGCAGAACTCCCGTCGCCAGTGCGGACGCCGCGATATTGGCCGCATTATTGCCGAGCAGCAGCGCGCCGATCAGGCGTTCGCGCTGCTCCAGCAGCCGGTTGACGATGGCGGCGCGGCGGTTTCCGTGCTTCTCCAGGCGCGCCATGCTCGCGCGTGACGACGCGGTCAGGGCCGTCTCGCTCCCCGAAAAAAAGGCGGAAAGCAGCAAGCAGATCAGGACGACGACAAGTGACAGCCAGTCGTTCGTGGTCATCGGTTATTTGAGCTTGTCCGTGAGGAACGCACGTACCTCTGCAGCATCGACATTGTTCTCGATGAATGCCCGGCCGATGCCGCGCACCAATATGAATGTGAGCGCGCCACGCTTCACTTTCTTGTCTTGGGCGATCCAATCCATCAATCTATCGACGGGCGGAACGCCGCCGGGAACATCCTTTACGTGGGTGGGCAGGCCAACTGCCGCAAGATGAGCCACCGCGCGCGCGGCATCCGCGGCCGCGATCAGGCCCTTTTTGGCCGAAAATTCGAATGCCAGCGCCATCCCCAGTGCCACCGCCTCGCCGTGCAGCAGACGGTCGGAAAAGCCGCAGCCAGCTTCGAGCGCGTGACCAAAGGTGTGGCCGAGATTGAGCAGCGCCCGTTCACCGGTTTCGCGCTCGTCGCGCGCAACGATGCCGGCCTTGGCGCGGCAGCACACTGCAATAGCGTGCTCGCGTGACGGGCCGCCGGCAAAGAGATCCTGCCAGTTCTTCTCGAGCCAGGCAAAGAACGCAGCGTCGCCGAGCAACCCGTATTTCGCGACCTCGGCATAGCCGGCGCGGAATTCGCGTTTCGGCAACGTATCAAGCAACGCCGTGTCGGCGACCACCAAAACGGGTTGATGAAAAGCACCGATGAGATTCTTGCCCTGCAGGGAGTCGATGCCGGTCTTGCCGCCGACCGACGAGTCGACCTGCGCGAGCAACGTGGTCGGCACCTGCACGTAATCGAGACCGCGTCGAACGCTTGCTGCGGCGAAACCCGCAAGATCGCCGATTACGCCACCTCCGAGCGCGATGACAAGGTCGCTGCGCTCAACGTGTGAAGAGAGCAGGGCCTCGCAGACGTATTTGAACTTTTCCCAGCTCTTCGAACCCTCGCCCGGAGGAACTGCTACAACCGTTGACGCGATGCCGGCAGCCTTGAGCGCTCCTTCCGTGGCCTTGAAATAATGGTCCGCCACCGTCTCGTCGGTCACGATGGCGCCGCGCGCGCCCGGTCGCAAATTCTTGATGCGCTCGCCCAGGCTTGCAAGCAGCCCGCGGCCGATAACGATGTCATAGGCCCGCGCATCGAGCGCGACCGGCACAACGATCGGCTTACTTTGACCCAACGGCGCCGTCATGACGGTTTCTCCGTGCGGAGGCCGAGACGCTTCGGAAGCTCGCCCAAGATCTCGTCGATAATCGTGTCGTGCGGTTCGTCGCGCGACTGAATGATGATATCGGCCTGGGCGTAGATCGGCTCGCGCACGGGCAGCAGATCCTTGATCTTTTCCACTAACGGCCGGTCGTTGCGGCGCTTTGTTCGCTTGAGCAACACATCGATGTCTGCCTTGAGCCAGATCGAAATCCCTTTTTGGCCGATCAGAGCGCGGGTCTGCGGATCCATGACGGAGCCTCCGCCGGTCGCCAGCACCTGCGGGCCGTTGTCGAGCAGACGCGCAATGACGCGCGCCTCGCCCGCGCGAAAGTAAGGCTCGCCGTGCTTCTCGAAGATTTCGGGAATGGTCATGCCCGCCGCACTTTCGATCTCGGTGTCGGCGTCAATGAAAGGAATTCCCAGCCGGCTAGCAAGCCTGCGGCCGATCGACGATTTGCCGGCGCCCATCATGCCGACCAGCACGATCGAGCGGCCGCCGAGTGCGCGGACCACTGCCGATTCCTGGCCGCTTTCCGCGGGTTTTTGGATGGCGCCGTTAACCATGCTAGGCTTCCGAAACGAATCCTCGGTTCCATATATCAGCTACCGCGCGGCCGGTCTTGCCAGCGGTTCGGGAACGTGGTCGTAACTCGCCGCAAATCGCCGCGGTCCATCCTCGACGGAAAGGTCATGCCGAGTCTTTTCAGATTTCTGGTGCTTTTCGGCCTGCTCGGCGGCTTGGCTTACGGTGCCGTGTTCTCGCTCGCCACTTTCGTCAAATACAAGCCACGCGAGATCATCGTGACTATTCCTCCCGACAAGCTTCTCAAGAACCACTGACGCCGGAAACGAGGCAAGGCGATGAGCCGCCGGCCAGGGGCATCCGACGAAGCGCTGATCGAACTGTTTCTCGACATGCTGGCCGCCGAGCGAGGCGCCGGCGAGAACACACTCGTCGCGTATCGCAACGATCTCGAGGACCTGTCCGCCAACCTGCGTGCATCGCGCAGCACGATCGCGAACGCGACCACCGACAGCTTGCGCAAGTTTCTCGCAAGTCTCGCCGAGCGCGGCTTCAAATCGTCATCGCTGGCGCGCCGGCTTTCGGCGGTGCGTCAGCTTTACCGCTTCCTGTACTCAGAGGGGAAACGCAGCGACGATCCCGCTGCAGTGCTTGAAGGACCGAAGCGCTCGCGTTCGCTGCCGAAGGTGCTTTCGATCGCCGACGTCGACAAGCTGCTCAAGACGGCGCGCGCCAACAGCGATAACGCCGAGCAGCCGCTCCCTCAGCGCCTGCGCGCCACGCGCCTGCTTTGCCTTCTCGAAGTCGTCTATGCGACAGGCTTGCGCGTGTCGGAACTGGTGGCGCTTCCGGCTGCCGCTGCACGCCGCGATCAGCGAATGCTCGTGGTGCGCGGTAAAGGCGGAAAGGAACGTCTGGTGCCGCTCAACAAGCAGGCCAAGAGCGCAATGGCCGAATACCTTGAATTGCGCGGCAAGGCTGAGCGCGACAAGGAGTCAAAGTGGCTGTTCCCGTCTTTCGGCGAGCAGGGGCACTTAACGCGCCAGCACTTCGCACGCGAACTCAAGACGCTGGGAGCCGCCTGCGCAATTGACTCGTCACGGCTTAGCCCCCATGTCCTGCGCCACGCTTTTGCCAGCCACCTTCTCCATAACGGTGCCGACCTGCGGGTGGTGCAAACACTCCTTGGGCACGCCGACATCTCGACGACGCAGATTTATACGCATGTGCTGGAAGAACGTCTGAAAATGCTCGTGCGCGATCTCCATCCCTTGGCGGACGGCTAGCCAAGAACGAACTTAAAAGCGAAATTAACCCGCTTGCTTGACTAAGAGGCTTTCACCGCGTCAGGTCGCCCCGAAAACACATTTGCCCGGACCCAATGCGCAGCTATCTCGATTTCGAAAAGCCGGTGGCCGAGCTGGAGGCCAAAGTCGAGGAGCTGCGCGCGATGGGCGAGAGCGGCGATGCCGTCGCCGTCAGCGAAGAGATTAGCCGCCTTGAGGCAAAAGCCGCGCTCGCCTTGAAGGACTTGTACGCCGAGCTCACGCCCTGGCAGAAAACGCAAGTCGCCCGCCATCCTCAGCGCCCACATTGCGTCGACTACATCAACGGGCTCATCACCAGCTTCATTCCTTTCGCCGGTGACCGGAAGTTCGGCGAGGACTCCGCCATTGTCGCCGGCTTCGGACGTTTCCGAGGCGAAAGCGTCTGCATCATCGGCCATGAAAAAGGCGCCGACACCGAAAGCCGGATCAAGCACAATTTTGGAATGGCGCGGCCGGAGGGGTATCGAAAGGCCGTACGCTTGATGGAGATGGCTGATCGCTTCGGGCTCCCCGTAATCACCCTGGTTGACACCGCTGGCGCTTATCCCGGCATTGGCGCGGAGGAACGTGGTCAAGCGGAAGCGATCGCGCGCTCGACCGATGCATGTCTGTCGCTCGGTGTCCCGAACGTTGCGGTGATCGTGGGCGAAGGTGGATCGGGCGGTGCCATCGCCATTGCCACCGCCAATCGCGTACTGATGCTCGAGCACGCCATCTACAGCGTGATCTCGCCCGAGGGCGCCGCGTCAATCCTGTGGCGCGACACGACGAAGGCGCAGGAGGCGGCGACCGGCATGAAAATCACCGCTCAAGACATGGTGCGGTTCGGGGTCATCGACAGCATCGTCCAGGAGCCCTCCGGCGGTGCCCACCGCGATCCACAGGCCGCCATTGCAGTCACCGGCGAGGCGATCGACAAGGCCTTGTCGGAATTGAAGGGACTCGATCGTGAGGCGGTGCGAAAACAGCGGCGCGACAAGTTTCTCACAATGGGCCGGGCCGCGGTGTAGGGACGGTGGCCGTTTACTTTTGCTTTACCATAGGGTTAGCGGTAGCCCGAGAAGGCACAGATCGCCTTGCAGATGCCACATCTTATGGATAACGATTAGCCAATGAGGGGCCCGCCTCCTCGGGGAGTGGCACTTTTGGAACGACCTTTCGCTCGCACGCTGCTGGCGTCTGCGGCTGTTTTTGCCGCTGTTGCCCTTGCCGGCTGTGATGCCGATAGCATTTCCCCGACCGGTCGCGCGCAGGCGCCACTTTCCGAAAAACTACTCGCCGAAATGACGGCGAAAAATATGGACAAGGACTCGCCGATCCTCGCCCGCATCTTCAAGGAAGAGGCGGAGATGGAGGTCTGGAAAAAGAACCGCGACGGCGATTACGCCCTCCTCAAGACTTATCCGATCTGCAAATGGTCAGGCGATCTTGGTCCGAAGAAGAAGGTAGGCGACCGGCAGGCGCCCGAGGGTTTCTACACCATCACGCCGGGGCAGATGAATCCGAATTCCAATTACTATCTCGCTTTCAACACCGGATTTCCGAATGCCTATGATCGCGCCTGGGGCTACACCGGCTCCGATCTGATGGTGCACGGCGATTGTTCTTCGCGCGGCTGCTACGCGATGACGGACGAGCAGATTCAGGAGATCTATGCACTCGCGCGCGAGTCGTTTTTCGGCGGACAAAAGGCATTCCAGCTCCAGGCCTACCCGTTCCGGATGACCGCGATGAACATGGCCAAGCATCGCAACAATCCGAACTTCGCGTTCTGGAAAATGTTGAAGGAAGGCTACGACCACTTCAACGCATCGCACCAGGAACCGAAGGTTGCGGTTTGCGAGAAGCGCTATGTCTTTGACGCGGCCGCGCCGGACGATTCAAACAAGCCCCTCTCTTTCAACGCGAAGGGCGCCTGCCCCGTTTATCAGCTCGACAAGACGGTTGCTGACGCGGTGCACGAGGAGCGCCGGCAAGAACAGCTCAAGATGGCGCAATACATCGCCAGCGGTGTATCGACCGTCCCATTCCGCGTCGGCGACGGCGGCATGAATCCGGTGTTCGCGTCAAAGCTGCCTACCAGCAGCGGCGACAACAACGGCCGCCTCTTCGAGCTCACGAGCGTTGCGTCCGTCAGCCCAGCGAATGTACCGGGCGCGTTGCCGCGGACTCCCAATCGCGGCGCGGTGACGCTGGCCAAACTGCAATCGCCGCAGCAGCCTAGCGAGCCCGCCGTCGTGGCAAGCGTTCCAATGCCGCATCCGGCACCGCAGCCCAAGCAGGGCGAGGCGCCGGCCGAACGGGAAAAGCCGACCTCGATTGCAGGTCTGATCGGCAATCTGTTCGGCGGATCGAAATCAGAAGCGGCCCCTGCTCCGCCGCCACCGCAAAAGGAACCGGTCGCGGCGCGTAGCACCGATCTCGCGGCAAAACCGAAGCAGGCTGCTCCGACGCACACGGCGTCCACCCCCGTGCGCACCGCGTCGGCCGGCTCGTCGCCGTGGCCGAGCGAACCCGCACCGTCGCCGTGGCCCGCGCCGAAGCCAACCGCAGAGGCCGCGCCTGCACCGAAGCCTGCTCAGGTTCAGCAGCCGGCCAAAGTCGAGACGCCGCGTCCGGAAATTCGTACCGCCTATACGACCCCGCCTGCGAGCAACAACGGCCTGCTTGCCGGTGCCCAGCCGGTGGTCCCCACCGGCTCGTTCGAGAGCCGCTGGTCCGGAACGCGCTGACCGTCGCAGCGAGCGCTATGGACTGCTACGTCTACGTGCTCGGCACCATCGCAAAAAATCGCCATCTCACTTATGTCGGCTGGACCAATGACGTCGTACGACGGCTGGTCACGCACAATGCCGGCAAGGGCGCACGTTCGACGCGCGGCCGAAAGTGGGTGCTCCTCTACTCCGAGCGCTGTGAAAACAAACGGCATGCCATGAGCCGCGAATGGCATCTCAAACGCGACCGCGCCTTCCGCCGGGAGCTCGCGATGAATCAGTTCGGCGGCTGAAGCGCGCTCTAAGCGAATTTGCCGTGGCAGTGCTTGAACTTCTTGCCCGACCCGCATGGGCACAGCTCATTGCGGCCGACCTTTCCCCAGGTCGAAGGATCGTTGGCCTTGCGTTCGGCCTGCGCACCGTTCCCGTTGCCGACGAGTGCAGGCGCCAGTGCGGGCGCCATTTCGTCCTCGCCAGTCGTCGGGTCGACTTTGTGCGCCTCCATGTAAGGAAGCTGCGCCGCTTCTTCGGCTGGCGGCGACTGCACGACCTCGACACGCATCAGCTGCGCGGTCACTGCCTCACGCAAATGAGCCACCATCGCCTCGAACAGCGAAAAGGCTTCGGCCTTATACTCATTGAGTGGATCGCGCTGACCGTAACCGCGCAAGCCAATGACCTGGCGCAGATGCTCGAGCATCACGAGATGCTCGCGCCAGAGGTGGTCCAACGTCTGCAGCAGAACTGACTTCTCGACATAGCGCATGACGTCGGGGCTCCATTTGGCCACCTTCCCCGCCATCCATTCGTCGGCCCGGCGGATGATGCGCTCGCGCACATCATCACCGGTAATCCCCTCTTCCTTGGCCCAATCCTGCACCGGCAGCGCGAGCGTGAGAATCTCCCGCAGATCGTGGTCGAGGCCAGCGACGTTCCACTGCTCCGGATAGGCATTTTCAGGAACGTACTTGGCGACCATGTCCTCGATCATCGCATGGCGCATGTCGGTGATCGTCTCATCGACCGTTTCATCGCGCATCAACTCAAGCCGCTGCTCGAAAATCACTTTGCGCTGGTCGTTCATCACGTTATCGAACTTGAGCAGGTTCTTGCGGATATCAAAGTTGCGCGCTTCGACCTTCTGTTGGGCTTTTTCGAGCGCCTTGTTGATCCACGGATGAACGATCGCCTCGTTCTCCTTGAGGCCAAGCTTCTGCAGCATCCCGTCGAGCTTGTCCGAGCCGAAGATGCGCATGAGGTCATCTTCGAGCGACAGGAAGAACTTGGAATGACCGGGATCGCCCTGGCGGCCGGATCGGCCGCGCAACTGGTTGTCAATGCGGCGGCTTTCGTGCCGCTCGGTGCCGAGAACGAAAAGCCCACCTGCGCCAAGCGCTTTTTCCTTCAGCCGCGCGACCTGGGCGCGGATCTCGTCGGCTCGCGCGCTCTTCTCGCGCTCGCGCGGATCCGTAATCTCCGTGATTTCCTGGCGGATTCGCATGTCGGCATTGCCGCCGAGCTGAATGTCGGTGCCGCGGCCGGCCATATTGGTCGCAATCGTGATGGCGCCCGGCACGCCCGCCTGCGAGACGATATAGGCTTCCTGCTCGTGGTAGCGGGCATTGAGGATCGCAAACACCTTGGTCTTGGTGGCACCGTCGTCGCCGGAATAAAGCGCGGCAAACGCGTTGGGGTCGGAGAAATCGTGCTGCTCCCATCCCGCTTGGCGCAACATCTCAGCGAGCTGCTCCGACTTCTCGATGGAGGTCGTGCCGACCAGGACCGGCTGTCCGCGCTGCTTGCAGTCCTCGATCAACGTGATGATTGCCCGGTATTTCTCGGCCGCGGTGCGATAGACCTCGTCGTCGTCGTCGAGGCGCACGAGCGGCATGTTGGTCGGCACTTCGAGCACTTCGAGGTTGTAAATGTCCATAAACTCTTCGGCTTCGGTGAGCGCCGTGCCGGTCATGCCGGCGAGTTTCTCGTACATACGGAAGTAGTTCTGGAACGTGATCGATGCGAGTGTCTGGTTTTCGGGCTGGATCGGTTGGTGCTCTTTCGCCTCGAGCGCCTGATGCAGCCCTTCCGAATAGCGGCGGCCGGGCATCATGCGGCCGGTGAACTCATCGATAATGACGACCTCACCATTGCGAACGATGTAATCCTTGTCGCGTTGGAACAGCTTATGAGCACGTAGCGCCTGGTTGACGTGGTGCACAACGGAAACGTTCTCGACGTCGTAGAGTGAATCACCCTTGAGCTGGCCGGCAGCACGCAATCGCTGCTCGAGCTTTTCCATGCCGGCCTCGGTCAACGTGACCGTGCGCTGCTTCTCGTCGACTTCATAGTCAGTCTTGTCGAGCTGCGGGATATAGCCATCAATCGTGTTGTAGAACTCGGAGCGGTCGTCGAGCGGACCGGAAATGATCAGCGGCGTGCGCGCTTCGTCGACAAGGATCGAGTCGACTTCGTCGACGATCGCGTAAATGTGCCCGCGCTGGACCATATCCTCCATGCGGTACTTCATGTTGTCGCGGAGATAGTCGAACCCGAGCTCGTTGTTGGTGCCGTAGGTGATGTCGCAGTCATAGGCTTTCTTACGCTGCTCATCGTCGAGCCCGTGCACGATGACGCCGACGCTGAGGCCGAGGAAATTGTAGATCTGGCCCATCCACTCCGCGTCGCGCTTTGCCAGATAGTCGTTGACGGTGACGACATGAACACCGCGGCCAGAGAGCGCGTTGAGATAGACCGGAAGCGTGGCGACAAGCGTCTTGCCTTCGCCGGTCTTCATTTCGGAAATCTTGCCTTCGTGGAGGATCATCCCGCCGACCAGCTGGACGTCAAAATGCCGCTGCCCGAGCGTGCGCTTGGCGGCTTCCCGGACGGTGGCAAATGCGGGTACCAGGATGTCGTCGAGCGCGGCGCCTTCGGCCACTTGCTTCTTGAATTCTTCGGTGCGCGCCCTGAGCGCGTCGTCCGACAGCGCCTCGAGTTCTTTTTCGAGTGCGTTGATCTCGCCCACCCGCGGCTGATAGCTGCGGATCCGCCGGTCGTTAGCGGAACCGAACAGCTTGCGGGCGACTGCGCCGATCATCCTTAGAAACTCCTCACGTGAGCCGGGCGCTTATATCATGCCGTTACAGCCGGATTTGCCTCCGGCACTCCGGAATACGGCACTTTTCGGGCAAATCCGGCGCGAATGCGCCGGCGACAGCGAACAGCCAATGCTCCGCGAGAGATATGAGGGGGTCGGAATGTTGTCAATTGGCGGCCCGTTCTCGCATTAACGACCGGCCGGTCACGTGGACGTTAGGCGCTGCGTGCCACTCTGCCATTGCAAAGACATGGTCCTTGGGCGAATAGTCCGCCGACGCCCGCCCGGCGGGCACCGACAATTCAAGGAAAGCCTTATGTCGATTCCAGTTCCAGCCGGTTCCCCGGTCCGTTCGCGGCAGTCCGGCTTTTGCGCCGCACTTCTGGCGCTGCTCGTCATGACGGCAGCGCCGGCGGGCGCCCAGGACAAGGACCCGGTTGTGGCCAAGGTCAACGGTGTTGAAATCCACCAGAGCGACCTCGCCGTCGCCGAAGATGAGGCCGGCCAAATTCCGCCGATGTCGCCCGAAGCCAAGCAAGACTACCTGGTGCAGTTCGTCGCGGACATGATTCTCGTGTCTAAAGCTGCGGAAGATAAGAAGTTGGGCGATGGGCCCGACTTCAAACGCAAGGTCGAATTCGCCCGCAAGAAGCTTCTCATGGAAAATCTGCTGCAATCGGTCGGAAAAGAAGCTCTGACCGACGAAGCGATGCATAAAGTCTACGACGAGGCCGTGAAACAGGTCGGCGAGGAGAAGGAAGTCCACGCGCGCCACATCCTCTTCCGCGCGCAGGCAGGCGATGATAAGGCCGGCAAGGAAGCCGAGGACAAGATCAAGGCGGTGATCGTCCGGCTGAAGAAGGGCGAAGATTTCGCCAAGGTGGCCGGCGAAGTCACCGAAGATCCGTCCGGAAAGGCCAATGGCGGCGATCTCGGCTACTTCACCAAGGAACAGATGGTGCCGGAATTTTCGGAAGCCGCTTTCAAACTCGACAAGGGACAGATTTCGGATCCCGTGAAGACCCAGTTTGGCTGGCACGTCCTCAAGGTCGAGGACAAGCGCGTCAAGCCGGCACCGAAATTCGAAGACGTAAAGCCGCAGATCGAGAACTTCGTCGCGCGCAAGGCGCAGGCCGAGCTGGTCACCAAGCTGCGCGCCGAAGCCAAGATCGAGCGCATGGACAAGCCGGCCGTCAAGCCTGAGGAAAAGCCCGCGGCGCCGGCAAAGAAGTAGCAGCGATCCAAATCATCAAATGAATTCGTCGTGGCCGGCACTCGGGTCCGGCCTGTGGCCGGCCCGAGCACAAGCCTTGTGCCGGCCATTGGCGTCTTTTATGCCGATGCATCCGAAGCCGCGGATGCCGGCACTAAGCCGGACATGACGACGGAGAATGTTATGTCCACCGCAGTCTCCCCTCTTGCCCCTACCACTATTCCCGACATGCCGGCAGTTTCCGGCGTGCGTCTCGCGACCGCCGAGGCTGGCATCCGTTACGCCGGGCGCACCGATGTCCTGCTGGCGCTGTTCGATCCCGGCACGACTGCGGCGGGTGTGTTCACGCGCTCGAAGTGCCCGTCGGCTCCCGTGGAGTGGTGCCGTGCGCATCTGAAGAAGAGCAAAACACGGGTGCTGGTCGTGAATTCCGGCAACGCCAATGCGTTCACCGGCAAATCCGGCCGTGACGCCTGCAAGTTCACCGCGCAGATCGCCGCGCGTGCGGCTGGCTGCAAGCCTGGCGATGTGTTTCTTGCCTCAACTGGCGTGATCGGCGAACCGCTGAAGGCGCAGGCCTTCGAGGGCGTCATGGGCGGCCTGGTAGCGCGTGCACAGTCCGGTGAATTCCTTGCCGCAGCGCGGGCGATCATGACAACCGATACGTTTCCCAAGGTGGCGACCGCAACAGCAAAAATCGGCAAGGCCCGCGTGGCGATCAACGGTATTGCCAAGGGGGCCGGCATGATCGCGCCCGACATGGCGACCATGCTCTCGTTCATATTCACCGACGCAGCGATTTCCGCGCCGGCACTGCAAGCGCTTCTGAAAGACGGCGTCGCCGACACCTTCAACGCCGTGACAATCGACGGTGACACATCGACATCGGACACGCTCATGATGTTCGCGACCGGCAAGGCTGCCGGTGCTCCGCGAATTGCACGCGCGACCGATCCACGCGTGAAAGAATTCAAAAAGGCGCTGCATTCCGTGCTGGCCAGCCTGTCGGAACAGGTGGCGCGCGATGGGGAGGGCGCGCGCAAGCTGGTCGAGATCGTCGTCGAAGGCGCGGTATCCAAGGTCTCGGCGCGGCGCATTGCAATGTCCATCGCCAATTCCCCGCTGGTGAAGACCGCAATCGCCGGTGAAGACGCAAACTGGGGCCGCGTCGTGATGGCCGTTGGCAAAGCAGGCGAGCCGGCGGACAGGGACAAGCTCTCAATCTGGTTTGGCGGCATCCGCGTCGCGCATAAGGGCGCACGCGATCCAAGCTACGATGAAGCGACCGTCGGCGCGGCGATGAAGAAACCCGAAATCAGCCTGAAGGTTGCGCTCGGGCTGGGTAAAGGTCGCGATCGCGTTCTCACCTGCGACCTCACCAAAGAATACGTCGCCATCAACGGCGACTATCGCTCATAGATCCGGAGCCGGCGTCTTGGCGCATAAGATCGTCCTCGTTGCGGCTTGCGCGCTCGTCGATACGGACGGCCGCGTGCTGATTGCGCAAAGACCGCAAGGCAAGCCGATGGCCGGCCTCTGGGAATTCCCCGGCGGCAAAGTCGAGGGTGGCGAGCGACCGGAAGATACCCTGATACGGGAATTGCGCGAGGAACTCGCGATAACGGTGAGCGAGGCCTGTCTCGCACCGCTTGCCTTTGCGAGCCACACCTATCCCGACTTCCATCTGCTCATGCCCCTCTATGTCTGCCGTCGCTGGGACGGGACCGTCACTCCGACTGAGGGCCAGCAGCTTGCGTGGGCGAAGCCGAACCGGCTACGCGATTACGAAATGCCTGCGGCCGATGTACCGCTCGTTTCCCACCTGATGACATTGCTTTAGCGAAGCCGCCCCGGCTTTTCCCCGGCCGGCAGTTCCGTGGTGCCGAGCGCGTCGGCGAGTCGCTGCGCCGCCGAGCCGGGCTTGAGGGGTTTCTGCTGGCTCTCATGAGGCACCCAGCCCGAAAGCCAGATGATTTCGAACGTCGAACGTATGCGTCCGTCGGGATCGGAAAAACGCTCGGCATAGATTTCCGCCATGCGTGCCAACGTCGCGCGCTTGAGCGGTTGACGTTGCCGCTCGTGCAAAATATTGGTCGCGCCCATGCGCCGGAGATCGCGCATCAGCGCAAGAGCCGAATTGTAGCGCACCACGACTCGTTCGCTATCGACGACCGGCAACGCAAAACCGGCGCGCTGCAAAAGGCCGCCAAGCTCGCGGATGTCGGCGAAAGGCGCGACGCGCGGCGAGATACCGCCCTCCACTTCAGCTTCGGCGGCGGCAAATGCCGAGCGCAATTCGGTCAGGCTGTCTCCGCCGATCAATACCGCTAGCAATAGCCCGTCCGGCTTCAGGGCGCGGCGAATCTGGACCAGCACACCGGGCAGGTCGTTGACAAATTGCAATGCCAGCGCAGACACCACGAGATCAAGCGAGCCCGCGGCAAATGGCAAGGCTTCCTCATCGGAGATGACGCGCAAGCCTTCGTCATCGCCAGCCGGTCCGGCCGCGACGACAGTGCCGATATTTTTGTTCGCCGCCAGCACGCGACGCACGGCATCGGATGGCGTTCCGAGATCAACGGCCACGTCGAACTTGCGCAGGACCGCGGAAAGCCGTTCGCCCAAATCGGTCCCAACGCGATCCAGCAGAAATGTCGCAGGCGTCAATTGTCGCGCGCGTCTTTGGCGCACGCGAAGCAAACGCCGGTCAAAGATATTGGAGCCTGACGACATTGCTTTGTCCTATCGCGTCACGCGCGATCGTGCCATGTCCGCAGGTGATCGTGCTACCGTTGCAGCATGAACGAGCTTGTTTCGGCAAGTCCGGCTGGTGCGCTATCGGCTACCCGCCTTCGTAAAGGTTTACGATCGGCGCTGCGGCTCGCGCTCGACTTCGCCCTGCCCCAGCTTTGTCCGTCCTGCCGCGAGCCGCTTGGCGACGGCAACGGTCTCTGCGCGCATTGCTGGTCGAGGTTATCGCTCATCGAGCCGCCATATTGCGCGCGGCTCGGAATTCCATTCGCCTACGATCCCGGCCCCGGCCT
>DATBTA010000275.1:0-2042 GCA_036559505.1 Pseudolabrys sp.
CGGTATCGTCGATGTCGCCGCTTTTGCAGCACGGGCAGGAACGGGGCCCCCGCTGGCAACGATTACGCTGACCTGACGGCGGACCAACTCTGCGGCCAAGGCCGGCAGACGGTCATATCGATCTTCCGCCCACATGAAGTCGATTAAAACGTTTTTGCCGTCGACATATCCGGCTTCGGCAAGGCCGGCCTTGAATGCGAACACGAAGTGCTCATACGCCTTGGGTGATGCGCTGCTGAGAAACCCGATTACGGGCATCGCCGGCTGCTGAGCGCGCACAGAAAGAGGCCACCACGCAACCAGCCCGGCAATCGCCTTGACGAACTCACGCCGCCTCATTCTCTTCTCCGTCACTTGATTATCGGCCTGCGCAAATATTGACCCTTTGCCGGGCCGACGACATTGCCGTTGTCGTAAATCAGCGCACCGCGCAGGAACGTGCTCTTCACCCGGCCACTGAGCTCGACGCCCTCGAACGGCGAATAGCCCTGCTTGGATTCGGATTCCGACGCATGCACCACGAAGCTCTCGTGCGGGTCGACCAGCACGATGTCGGCGTCGTAGCCCTGCGCGATGTCGCCTTTGTTCTTCAGCCCGAAGCGTTGCGCCGGCTTCCAGCTCAGCATCTCGGCCATGTGATTGTATGACATGCCGCGCCTGCTGCCCTCGCTCACCACGCCGGACAGAAGATATTCGGTGCCGCCAAACCCGGACTTGGCCAGCCAGATGTTGTCCGGATCGTCCTTCGACCATTTCTGCTCGGCCGAGCAGCAGGCGTGATCGCTGACGATCCAGTCTATCTTGCGGTCAAGCACGGCCTGCCAGAGCGCCTCGACATCCTCCCGCGGGCGGATCGGCGGATTGACCTTGGCATGCACCGCGCATTCGCAGTCGGTGTCGAGCAGGAGATGGCCGACGGTCACTTCGCGCCGGAAGGCGATATGTGGAAAGACCTGCTGCATCGTCCACGCTGCATCGATCGCCTTGCGCGAGCTCAGGTGCAACAGGTTGATGTTCAGGCAATTGGTCTCGTTGGCCAGATAGGACGCGATCCAGATGGCAAGCCCTTCCGAGTGCGGCGGGCGCGCCGCGCTGTAGGCGTGAAGCCCCTTCAGCTTGCCTTCGCGCTCGACGATCTTGGTATAGGCGGTGAGGATTTCCGCCAGCTCGCAATGCAGGCTGACGCTGATGTAAGGCGCAAGCTCTGGAAATTTCTCCATCAGGCGCTGCGCCCCGCGCATGATGAACTCGAAATGCGCGATGTCGTAGCGCTCGTCCGGTCCGATCATCAGGAACTCATTCTGCTGCGACGAGGCGCCATGCAGCCCGTAGCCGCCGTAGAACATGAAAATCTTGAACGACGTCACGCCGTGATCGGTGACGAGATGCTCCATCTCGTCGATATGCGCGGATTCGATCGGCGCGATGTGGAATCCGTAGTCGACCCAGAACTTGTCCTTCGCCTGCTTGTGAACCTCCGCCATGAACGCGCGATAGGGCCCGCCGCGGTTGAGGTAATAATGCCCCGTGCGGATGTAGTTGAGGCTCGAGGTGACGCCGCCCATCGCGGCCGCCTTGCTTTCCGAGATCGCATCCTGGGCCAGCGGCGCATAGATCCCGATATGCATGTGCGCATCGACGCAGCCCGGGAACGCCAGCCGGTTCTTGGCGTCGAACACCTGCTTCGCCTCCCCGGCCTGGATGTCGGGCGCAAGCCGAGCGATCTTTCCATCCTTGATCGCGATGTCGAGACAATCGACCGATGTCTTATTCGGGCGGACGACGCGGGCGTTCTTGATGACGGTGTCGAAAACTTTGTCCATGCGAGACATTCCCTGACTTGACGTATCGGTTAGTTGGGCTTTGCGCCCGACGCCTTCACGACCGGCGCCCAGCGCTCGATATCCTCGCGCACGAAGGTCGTAAATTCCTTCGGTGTGTTGCCGACGCTCGTTGCGCCTTCGGTTTTGAGCTGCTCGCGCAGTCTCGGCTCGGACAGCGCAGCAACGATCGTCGTATAGTGCTTTTCGGTGATTGCGTCC
>DATBTA010000276.1:0-7317 GCA_036559505.1 Pseudolabrys sp.
CCAAAAATATGGACGACGTCCACCTGCCCCGGCCAACCAGCCGCGCGCGCTCCGGACTGCGCGCGAGCAGCCGCTTAAGCCCAAATGGCAAAAACGTCATGAGCGGTTCCAGCCGGCAAGAGCACCGGTCACGACAGCCTAAGGTTGGGCGTTTAACGGGGCGTTAACCGTGGAGCCTGTCGACGCGATCAGTTGGCGGTCGGCTTGCCCTCGATCTTCGGCAGCTGATCGGGGCTTTGCGCCTTCGGCTGTGCGCTGGCCCTGTTGGCAAGCTCGACGGTCAGCCGCTCCGCTGCATCGGGTTGCATTTGCCCAAGGATTTCCGACATTTTGCGGGGATTCATCTGGGTGGAGACGTCGACCAGGATCTTCATGTCGAGGCGATCGAAAATCCGGGCGGCATCCTTGGATTTCATGTTCTCGTACATCGTGACGATGCTCTTGAAGCGCTCCGCCTCCACCTTGTCGCGCGTCCCCATTGCAGTGTTGACGCGGCTTTCCGTGCCCCTGAGCTCGGCAACCTTGGCCTCGACGCGCTTCTCAGCGGCCTTGAGCAGGTTTTCACGCATTTCGAGCTCGCGGTTGCGCGTGTCGAGTTCCTGCCGGCGGGTCTGCAGACGCTCGAGCACCGCGCGCTCTCCAGGCGAGGCAATGCGCCCAGGCTCGAGTGGAATGGCGGCGCCGGCGACTTCCAGCTTGGTCGGATCGGGCGGCTTGTCGCTGACCTTGAGCGCCGGATCGCTCGGCTTTTCCTCGGCAGCGCCGACCGAACCCGTGACGTCGCCGGTGTTGTTGCCCCTGTTGAAACTGAACATTTCCTGGGCCCAGGGCTGCCGCGACCCTGCCGTTCCGGGCTTGGCATATTTTTCAGTGAGAACGATTCTGGGTTGATCGGGCACGCTCTCACGTGAAGTAATTTGCAGATCGCCCCGGTATCGTGCCTGCATCCGCTCGGCCAAAGTATAGCCGCCGTCAAAGACCAGGCCAGACACTTTGAGCGCGAGCAGGCTTATCGTCGCAAACAGCACGATCGGAATAAGCCGGACGTCGCGCGCAAAACGGGTCATGCGGCTTGGTCGCTCAATCGCGTGCGGGCCCGATCAGCAAAGGCCTGCGCCGCAGCCGCCACGGCCTTGGCATCCTGCACGGCCGGCGATTCACCAGCCGGCCGTGTAACGCCGGCGATGCGTACCAATCGCGCCAATAACTGATTGCCTGCGCTCAAATGAAGGTCGAGTTCGGCGGAGAGCACCTCGCCCCGCTCGAGTTTTTCGCTCAAGGCCTGTTCGCCCTGGTGCATCATCGATTTGAGCCCCGCAATTGCGCGATCAGCAATTTCGGTGGCCGTGACCAATTCCGAAATCGTCGCCCGTAGCGAATTCTCATCAGCCTTGAGCAGACGGAGCTGCTTGTTGAGCCGGACGCAATACAAGATCGTGAGCAACAGCAGGAGCGAGACCATTGTCTCGACCAGAAAACCGTAGTGGTAGCTCACGGTACCTCCATTGGAGTAGTGGTTGTTGTTGCATCAGCCTTTTCGAACATGTCGAAGGTCGTGCGCGGCTTACGCAACGGCTTGGCAACGCGCACAGCGACGCGATCTCCGACGCGTCCCATGCGGCCCTCGGTCAGCGTGATATCGCCGCAACGAACTGTGACCATCGCTTCGGGCTTTATTTCGAGCATTAGCGTGTCGCCGACATTGAGACCCATCATGCGCCGCAGCGGCAGGCGCGCCTCGTAGAGGACGGCATCGACGCCAATCCGCGCCTGGCCAATTTCGGTCGCAAGATGGCCTTCCCAGATCTCGTCGCGCCCGAATTTTTCGCCCATGAACATCTGCAGCAGGACGGCGCGGATCGGTTCGATGGTCGCATAGGGCAGCAACAACTCGATCGTGCCACCACGGTCTTCCATGTCGATGCGCAGGCGGACAAGAATCGCAGCGTTGGCAGGCCGGGAAATCGCAGCGAATCGCGGATTGGTTTCAAGGCGGTCGATGTTGAACTTAACCGGAGACAAAGGCTTGAATGCGAGTTCGGCGTCAGCAAGCACAACTTCGATCATGCGCTTCACAAGATTGGTCTCGATCGTGGTGTAGGGTCGGCCCTCAACACGGATTGTGCTCTGCCCTCTGCGACCGCCGAGCAGCACGTCGATGATCGAATAGATCAGGCTTGAATTGATGGTCGCGAGACCGAAGTTGTCCCACTCTTCGGCCTTGAAGACCGCAAGTATCGCCGGCAACGGAATCGAATTGAGATAGTCGCCGAAGCGCACCGAGGTAATGCGATCAAGCGAAACTTCGACGTTGTCCGAAGTGAAATTGCGCAAGCTGGTCGTCATCAGCCGCACGAGACGGTCGAACACGATTTCCAGCATCGGCAACCGTTCGTACGAAACCATCGCCGAATCGATGATCGCGCGGATGCCGGAATTGTCGTTGAGCGAGACGTCGGCAAGACTGAAGCCGAGCAGGCTATCAATTTCTTCCTGGTTGAGAATGCGTTCAGCACCACCCTTTGCGGATTGAAGCCCGCCGGGATCGTCGGCCATCGCGGCCCATTGCGCGGCCGCATCGTCGGTGGGCACTCCAGTCGCCGCATCCGCGCCTGTCGGAGCGGCACCATTATCCGATTCCAGCGCGAGCCCCCACTCTGCCGCGAGTGCGTCTTGGTCGATCTGGTCTTTTGTCGCCATTGCCTGAACCGCCTGCTTTTATTCGCTTCGCAGCATCACTGCACAACGATTTCCTTGAACAGCACGGCCGTGACGTGGTTCGGCGCAACCGCAGCATTAACGCGGCGGGTCAATTCTTCTTTGAGGCGATAGAGCCCTGCAGAGCCGTCAAGATCGGTCGGCCGCAGTTCCCGCAGGTAGGTCTGGAAAGCGTCCATGACCCGCGGCATCAGCGGCTGGATCTGCGGCACAAGGCTTGAGTCCGCAAGTTCAAGAACGATCTTGACCTTGAGATATTGCGTTCGGTCGCCGCCGGAGCTCGAAAGGTTCACCAGGACGTCGGGCAGATCGACGAATGTCGCCGGTTTTGCCGCGACCTGCGGCTCCTTGTGGCCGGAACCCTTGAAAAAATAGTAGGCGCCCCCTCCGCCTCCGATAAGCACCAACAGCCCGGCGCCACCGATGATCATCCATTTCAGCGACGGCAACTTGAGCTTCGGAATAAACTTGAACTTCGATTTTGATGCCGGCTGTTCGTTTTCTTCGTCCGGCTTTTCGTCTTCTTCGACGTCCGCCTCTTTCGCCTTGGCTGCCATGAATGACCCCGGATCGCGAGTGTGGGCGGGACGGCAAGCGACGTTGTTTTGGCGAAACAGCGCGGCTGCGCGCCACCGCGAGCCCTTGCGATCGAAGGTAGGTCCGTATGGTTAACAGATACTTTCCCGGCCTCTGCCAGCAGGAAACTTTTGCCGGGTATCGCCGTCAGACGGTTGATTTTTGCCGCGCCCGACCGGCCGCCGATTAAACCAAGCCATTGATTATAGATAGTTTTTCCCGTTGGCACAGCCGGTGCAATGCAATGGTGGCTGCAGGCTTGGGAGAGCTCACAGCGGATACGGTCGATGCCGGCCTCGGGAGGGCCGGACTGACCGGACTAAAAAAGGGGAGTTGCCGATGCAGAATGCACTTCTGGTCGGGCTGTCACGCCAGGTCGCGCTCTCGCGCGAGATGGACGTCATTGCAAACAACCTCGCAAACATGAACACCTCCGGCTTCAAAGCCGACGGTGCCGTGTTCGAGGAATACGTCAGCCCAACCGCGCGCGCCAATAATTTTCCGACTGCTGATAGCCGCATAAGTTTCGTGCACGATCGTGCCACCTGGATGGACCTGAGCCAGGGACCGCTCGAACGCACCGGCAACCCGCTGGACGTCGCCGTCAGCGGCAAGGGATACCTGGTGGTGCAGACGCCGCGTGGCGAACGCTACACGCGCAATGGCGCCCTGCAGATCAACAACAGCGGCGAACTGGTCACCGCCGAGGGTTTTCAGGTGGTGGGCGAATCCGGCCCGATCACCTTCCAGCCCAAGGATCGCAACATCACGATCAGCCAGGACGGCACCATCAGCGTGCGCGACGGCAACAACGCCCAGACGGAATCTCAGCGCGGGCAGCTGCGCCTTGTCAGCTTCGATCAGCCCGGCCGGTTGCAGAAAGACGGCACCGGGGTTTTTCTCGCACCAGGGGGGGTTACACCCCAAGCCGATAAATTGTCGCGCGTCATGCAGGGCACGGTCGAGAAATCGAACGTCCGCTCCGTCATCGAAATGACACGCATGATCGAAGTGACGCGCAGCTACACCCACATCGCCAACATCCTGTCGCAGCAGGCCGACTTGCGTCGGACGGCGATTGAAAAACTTTCCGAAGTACCGACGAGCTGATCGTCCGGAGAATGAACAATGAGAGCACTTCATACAGCGGCGACGGGAATGATGGCCCAGGAACTAAACGTTCAGGTCATTTCCAACAACATCGCCAACATGCGGACCACCGGCTACAAGCGCCAGCGCGCTGAATTCCAGGACCTGCTCTACGAATACGTGAGCCGCGTCGGCACACAGACGTCAGCGCAAGGCAATATCCTGCCGGCTGGCATCGAGCTCGGGTCGGGCGTCAAAACCGCCGGCACACCACGCCTGATGAGCCAGGGCGAACTGACGCAGACTGGCAAGGATTTCGATCTCGCTATCCGCGGCGAAGGGTTTTTCAAGATTTTGCTGCCAGATGGCCGCACTTCTTATACGCGCGACGGCTCCCTTGAGCTCGACGCACAGGGACGCCTTGTCACGGCGCAGGGCAATCTGGTCCAGCCCAACATCACTATTCCGCAAAATGCGATGTCGGTCTCTGTGAACTCGCAAGGCCAGGTGTTCGTGACCCAGCCGGGCTCCAATACGCCGACCCAGGTCGGGCAGATTGAGCTTGCGATTTTTGTCAACAAGGCCGGTCTGCAGAGCATCGGCGACAATATGTATCTCGAGACCCCGGCCTCGGGCACGCCGCAAAACGGCAATCCAAACGCGGACGGATTCGGCAATCTCCAGCAAGGCTTCCTTGAACAGGCAAACGTCGAAGCAGTCAGCGAGATTTCCGATCTGATCGCCGCGCAACGCGCCTACGAAATGAACGCCAAGGTGATTTCCGCCGCCGACCAGATGCTGTCGGCCGCCGCCAACATGATGCGCTGAGGCCTTGCCATGATACGTCTATTCCTTGCGGTTATCGCGTCGGGCGCCTTCACAACGGCCGCCATCGCACAGGCTCCAAATCAGCCAAGACTGAAGTCCGAAGCGATTATTCACGGAGACATCGTGCGCATCGGCGATCTGATCGAAAATTCCGGCGTCGTTGCCAATGTGCCGATCTTCCGTGCGCCAGACCTCGGCTATACCGGCGCCGTATCCGTAGATGCCGTTCTCAATGCGATCCGCGATCATGCGCTTATCGGGATTGACGCCGCGGGTTTGAGCAAGGTGGTGGTCACGCGTGCGACCCGCACGGTCCCAACAACGGAGATCGAAGACCTGATCGCACGGACGCTATCGGCAAGATTCGATCTCGGGGACAGCAAGGACATCACCGTCAACCTGGGGCACGACATGCGTACGATCTATGTCGATCCCCTGGCAGTCGGCGAACCCCGAGTCACGCACATCGACTACGACACGCGCAGCACGCGTTTCGATGCGACGATCGAGATTCCCGGGGGTCCCGCGAGGCGGAGCGTACTTCGCGTCGCGGGTCGCGCCACCCCGACCGTCGAAGTTGTGACCATCGGAAGGTCTGTCGAGCGCGGTAACATCATAAAAGACGCGGACATCGTAGTGGAACGGCGTCCCCGCAGCGAGGTCGGCCGGGAGGTCATCACCAAACGCGCCGACGTTATCGGCATGGCAGCCCGCGGGACAATGCAGGGTGGCCGTCCGCTGCGCGCCGCGGATCTAATGAAGCCCGACCTTGTCCTGCGCAACCAGGCCGTGACGCTGGTCTATGAAGCTCCCGGAATGGTGCTCACGATACGCGGCAAAGCCAACGATGGTGGCGCTGAAGGCGACGTGATCAGCGTTCTCAACGAGCAGTCGAAGCGCGTAGTCCAGGGCAAGATCATCGGACCGGGCCGCGTGGCGGTCACGAACGGTTCGCCGCGCCTTGCCGCCAACAACGCCACCGGATCCGTAAATGCGAATGCGCGCTAACGATCAATCTCTTGATTCCGTCATGCGTCAATTGCGTGCGGTCTCCATCGTGTCGAAAATTCTGTGCATCAATGTGAAAGCAATCTCATGAAAGTCGTCATGGTTATGCGTCGTGCGGTCCTTGCCGCCTTGGCCAGTTCCCTCCTCAGCGGATGCGCGTATCTCGATCGGCTCAGATCGGTCGGCGAGCAACCACCGTTGGCCGCCGTGGACAATCCAACCACGCGCCCGGGGTATAAGCCTGTCCAGATGCCAATGCCGGCGGCTCAGCCAGCGGCATACAATCCGAATTCGCTTTGGCGCAACGGTTCGCGTGCCTTCTTCAAGGATCAACGTGCGCACCAGGTGGGCGACATTCTTACGGTTAAGGTCAACATCACCGACAAGGCGAATATTGAAAACGAAACCAAACGCACGCGCACGATGACTGAGGATTCAGGCATCGCCAACTTCTTCGGCAAACCAAAAGTGCCGATCATGAACACGCCAGTGCCGACGCGCATCTTTACAGCCGATTCAAGCACGACGGGCAATGGCAAGGGCTCGGTTGACCGGACGGAAGAGCTCAAAACGAACGTCGCCGGCGTGGTGACGCAAGTATTGCCGAACGGCAATCTGGTGATCGAGGGCAAGCAGGAAATTCGCGTCAACTTCGAGGTTCGCGAACTCATCGTCGCTGGAATTGTGCGACCGGAGGATATCGAGAGCGACAACACGATCGACTCGAACAAGATCGCGCAGGCGCGTATCGCGTATGGAGGCCGCGGCCAGATTACCGATATGCAGCAGAGCCGCTATGGCGAGCAGATCTTCGACATACTCCTGCCGTTCTAGTCCCGCGTAGCGCACCGGGCTCCCGCGCCGTTTTCGCATCGCGCGAGCGCAAACGGCGTAAACGACGCGGTCTCCGACTGCTCCCCGGTCGGAGGCCGCGCATTTTTTCATGCCGGGTTGAACGATCTGAAAAAATTGCCCGTCAGCATCGCCGGGCAATATGCTTAAAGCTCGATCAAATTACCGCAGATCAATCGTCGCGGTAGATACGTTCGCGCCGCTCGTGGCGCTCCTGCGCCTCGACCGACAGCGTGGCAATCGGGC
>DATBTA010000277.1:0-1679 GCA_036559505.1 Pseudolabrys sp.
TGGCCTGGATGGCGGTGGTGGCCGCGTTGATCGCCTCAGGCGTCGCTCCGGCGCCGAACGGGCTCGAGCGTACATAATCCTTGTCGTATCCGCCGATGACGAAGTTCGGCAGGGTTCCGCCCTTCTGCAGCGTCTCAATGAATTTATCGAACATGTCGGTCCAGTTATAGTCGGCGCCGGTGATGTAGCCCTTCGGCGCCAGCGGGGCCTGGTCGAAGGCGTGACCGCAGGTCTTGACGCCGCGCTTCTCGGCCGTCTCGATCACGACCTGCGGTGCGTCCAGGTGACAGGTGATGACATCGCAGCCCGCGTCGACGAGCGCGTTCGTCGCTGCGGCGTCGTGGGTCTCATCCTCCCAACCGCCGGTGAAGATGACCTGGACCGTCGCCTTGGGATTTGTCTGGCGGCTGCCGAGAAGAAACGAGTTCACATTGAGCAGCACGGGCCCGAACGGGAATCCGGCGACAAAGCCGAGCTTGTTGGTCGTGGTGCAAAGACCGGCGGCGACGCCATTCACGTAATGTCCCTGGTCGATTAACGCGTTTTGGCTGCCGACATTCGGCGGGAAGCTACTCTCTGCATGTGCCGTAGCTTGGCGGAACACGATTTTCGGATATTTCTTCGCCATCGCCAGCAGGAAAGGATCGTTGTCGAACGCCGTCGAAAAGACCAGGCCGGCGCCATTGGCAATCAATCCCTCCATCGCCTTGGTGTAGGCTCTGGTCTCCGCGTCGTCTTTGCCGCTGCCGTAATTGGTGCTCTCCGGAAGGTAACCGGCCTGAACGACCCGCACGTTCGGAATGCCCTTCAGTGCCTCGGCGGCAGTTGCAAACGATTGGTTCCAACCCCAATCTTCGCGCGGGCCGATATAGACGAAGCCGGAAGTAAGATCGGCCGCAAGCGCGGAGCGGAGCGGCAGGATATTTGTGACCAGGCCGGCAGCGCCGAGCAGGGCAATGCGTTGGAGCGCCTCGCGCCGATTGGGATCTATTCCGAACATACCGCCTTCTCCGGCGCACGGGACATCACAGCTTCCCATGCGCTCGGACCCCCGATGCTCGCTTCATTCGGCCTTCAACGGCCGGCAGTTTATGGCGATGGTCTGCATGGTTTTGCCGGCTTTTCCATCGCAACCCAAACGCGTCTTGTTGGCAAACGGCGGATCGAGAAAATATTCGTAATCATCCGGATCGTCATGCTCGACAAGGCGATAGAGTTTGTACGGGCCTCCGTCGCAGATGAGTTGTTCGCTATCGACGAAAAGCGATGCCGGCAACACGAAGATGTGCTCGACGTTCGGATTGGCCGCGCACCATTTTTGCGTAAGCTCGGCATGATCCCTCGCCTGGATGATCAGCGCGTCGGGGCCCTCGGCGGCCAAAGCCGATTCGGAAAATGCGTGCCCCGCGCCGGCCAGCATCGCCGCGATCGTCACGCAAACGACAAGTCGATCCATCTTCCGTCTCCCTAGGCTTCAGCATCGCTGATTGGTGAAGGACGATGTCCTCGCAGCGAGGCTGATACAATAGAATGGGATAAAGAATGAAAATTAATGAGATGCTTAGCCCCAAAGCCTGAGGATTGATTGTCCGCTCATGGCGCCAGGCGGACCGCTTGCGGCAATTGCTGCGTTTCTTGTGCCAAATGCAATTTTTCCCTACCAGAACCGCAGTTTATGG
>DATBTA010000278.1:0-13104 GCA_036559505.1 Pseudolabrys sp.
TGCAGCAGATAGACAAAAAGTCCCACGCAGAACGCCGTCATCGCTACGGCGGCGATCAGACTTTCCACCCACCGCATTTCGGATGAGCCGCAGATCGAGATCATGAAGGCTGCAAATGTGGAAGGGATCAATCCCAGCGGCGGAACCGTCACGAATCCAAGATGAACGCCGCGGATCATGCCGGCGAAGGCAAGGATCGCAAGGATGACCCAGGCGGGGCCGCGGACTGCATAGCTATCGAGCGGCGGGCCGTCGAAAAGCATTCCACTGAGCGCAACCAATGCGCCTACGATCGCAAGAAGAGCGGCAAATAAACGCGGTGCGGTGCCAGGCCCAAACGCAAAGCCATGCATTCCGGGAAGGTCGCCCGACGCCCAGATAGCCACAATGGCGAGAGCAATGAGTGCCAGCCCGCCATAAAATTCGCGCGGGCCGCGGACCTTGAAACGCAACCCACCCCCATTCGGGGGGGATCTGACCCCCTCGGCCATCTTTGTCCTCCCGCCTGGTTGTTCTTGCTTCTTATTTCTTACGCTGTCGCCTGTGCCCCACGTCTGATCCCTAGCATACGATAAGGCCCGGCCGGAAGCACGGATGTTAAATCCTCCGCTACAGCCATCCCGACAGCCCCAAGATACCCCCGACGGCGAATAGCCAAAGTGGATTAATGCGTGTCGCAAACGCAATTATCGCCGTAACCGCTGTGATTAAAGCGGCATAAATATTGTGGTCTGCGCTCCGGGCCAGCACAAAAGCGCTCGCACCAATCAAACCGAGCGAGACCGGCACCAAGCCGGCCTGTATGGCGATACGCCAGCGCGCCTCCTTGAAACGGTCCCAGGTGCGCGCGACCAGAAACGCGAACACGCAGGTCGGGCCGCACATTGCTACCGTCGCAACGGCTGCGCCCGCGAGACCCGCGACATGGTAGCCGATCAGCGTGACGATAATTACGTTTGGCCCCGGCGAAATTTGCGCAATGGCAAAACTATCGGCGAACTGCCGGTCGCTCATCCAATGCATCACATCGACGGCAATGCGATGCATTTCCGGAATTGCCGCGTTGGCGCCGCCAACCGCGAACAAAGACAGCAGCGCGAAGTAGCCGAACAACGGGATGAGCGGATTTTCGTTCATCGCCTTATCCACGCGAGAGCGATGCTGATGGGCGCAAGCACCGCAAAGACCAGCGGCAGTGGCCATTGCATGATTGCAACGCCGACGAATGCGGCGATCGCGATGAGCGGCGCCCAGTCCCGGCGGTTGCGGAACAATGGCGCCGCCATCTTTGCCACGACCGCAATCAGCAGCCCGACCGCAGCAGCAGTAATACCCGCGAGAATGCGGCCGAGCATTTCGATATCGCCGAACCGCGCATACAGAAAAGCGAGCACCGTAACGATGATTAATGGAGGACCCATGAGTCCGGCGAGCGCCACCGCCGCTCCGGCTGCCCCTCCGAAACGCGAGCCGAACACAACCGAGAAGTTCACGACGTTGGGGCCTGGCAGGAACTGGGACAACGCGAAAGCTTCATTGAACTCTTCAGCCGTCATCCACCCGCGTTGGTCGACGATCATGCGCCGGGCCCAAGGTAGCGCACCACCGAACCCCGAGACGGAGACGACAACAAAGGCGCGGAATAGTTCTAGCAGAGAGGGGCGTGCGGCGACCGATCGGGATGGCGCGACGGAATCGGACATGACGGCAGCAATATCCCGCGCCACGGGTGGCGACTAGATGGATTATGCATGGCCGCCACGTCTGAACTTCGGCTCGCAGTCGCGCAGAAATTGGGGCAAGCTCGATTTTCCCGCTTGGCTATGAGTGTATGAGTGAGTGGAAGACCGTGGGAACAGGTAGTTTGCTCTTGAACGTCCTGTGGATTCTGTTCGGCGGCTTCTACATGGCGTTGGGCTGGCTGATCGCGGCCGTGATCATGGTTCTCACCATCGTCGGCATTCCCTGGGCTCGTTCGGCTTTCACGATCGCGGCCTATACGCTTCTTCCCTTTGGTCATACCGTGGTGTCACGCCCGACGGGCATAGGCACGGGGCTCCTCGGCTTTGTCGGCAATTTGGTCTGGCTACTGCTGGCCGGCTGGTGGCTTGCACTCGGTCATTTGCTTACGGCACTGCTGCTCGCGGTTACGCTCATTGGGATTCCTTTTGCATGGGCGCATCTCAAGCTTGCCAGCCTTGCACTTTGGCCGATCGGCAAGGACGTCGTGAGCACGAATTAGGGCCTGAAATACCGGTTACAGCGCCACTCTTCCTTCGGTAACGTTTGCCTCTTATATTTCAAAGTGCCGGGGAGACCCGGCTATGGCGATAAACGGCCGTCGTAATAAACCCATCGGACCCGGGGGCAGTACCCGGCGCCTCCACCCAAGCCCGGCGAGCACGGGCTTCGGCGGGGGCGAAATAGGATCGACGAGGGCGTAAAGGGCGGACTTTTGCTCGGCATGGTTCCGCCGTTATCGGGCCATTTCATAGTTGCAAACGACAACTATGCTCCGGTTGCTCAGGCCGCGTAAGCGGTTTGAAAGACCGAACTAAAGCCCTGACGGGTTAAGCTCCGTCAGGCGGGGTCCGGAGGCACCTGGCAACAGAAGCCTCCACTTCACATAGGGCCGCGCGGTATCCATTTATGACAATGCGGCTTTGCGGGGACCGCTCAGGGATAGCGCGGAGCGCATCGGCCGCGCTAGCATTATGCGAATCTATCACGGCGCTCACCCCGCATGACTGACCAGATCCGCTATGACCTTCTGACCCAGCAAGCACTGCGCGGGGTGGTGCGCAGCGTGCTTACCGACACGGCCAAGAAAGGCCTGCCCGGCGACCATCATTTTTACATCTCGTTCGATACAAAGGCCGCGGGCGTCCACATGTCGGATCGGCTCCGCGCGCAATATCCGGAGGAGATGACCATCATTCTCCAGCATCAATTCTGGGACCTGAAAGTCGGCGAAGACGAATTCGAGGTGGGACTTTCTTTCGGCGGGGTTCCGGAGCATCTCACGGTGCCGTTTGAGGCCATCAACGGCTTCTTTGATCCCTCGGTGCAATTCGGTCTTCAGTTCGAGGAGGCCGCCGAAGGCGAGGAGCGATCCGCACCTGCCAACGTGCAGGAACCCGTGAGCAAGAAAAAGCGATCCCCGAGCAATACGCCGACGGCGCCAGCGGCCGATTCGCCCACCGCCCGCCCGACTGCACCCGCATCCTCACCAAAACGCGAAAAGCCTGAAAAGCCGGCTGGCGGCGGCGAAGTGGTCAGGCTCGACCGCTTCCGGAAAAAATAGCGTTGCCGGCCTTGGTCTGCGACCGGACTTGTGCCGGCCGTTATTCGGCATAATTTCGACGGTACGCCCGTACGACGGATCAAGTCAGATGGCCAAGACTGGTGATCGGTCCTCAAGAACACGCGTCGAAAGCGACGCGTTCGGGCCACTGAAAATTCCCGCGAACAGACTGTGGGGAGCCCAGACGCAGCGATCGCTGCATAACTTTCGCATCGGCACAGAACGCATGCCGAGAGAAATGGTGCATGCGCTCGGCCTGATCAAGCGTGCAGCGGCTGAGGTCAATCGCGATCTCGGTTCGCTCGACCGGAAACGCGCGTTAGCCATTGCCGCTGTGGCCCAAGAGATCGCCGACGGCAAGCTGGACGAGCACTTCCCGTTGCTGGTGTGGCAAACCGGCTCCGGTACGCAAACGAACATGAACGTCAACGAAGTGATCGCCAATGCAGCGAACCTGAAGCTGGGCGGCCAGCTCGGCGCAAAGGCGCCGGTGCATCCAAACGATCACGTCAACATGAGCCAGTCGTCGAACGATTCAATCCCGACCGCCATGCATATCGCGGCTACCATCGAAATCGAGCGCCGGCTCAAACCTGCGCTGGCGCACCTGCTTCGGGCGCTCGACAAAAAGGCGAAGGAATTTTCCAAGATCATCAAGATCGGCCGCACGCACACAATGGATGCGACGCCGGTCACCCTCGGACAGGAATTCTCCGGCTATGCCGCGCAAGTGAAATCATCTCTTGCGCGGCTGACGATGGCGCAGCGCGAACTCTATCCGCTTGCGCAAGGCGGCACCGCCGTCGGCACCGGTCTGAATTCCAAACCGCGATTTGCAAAGGCCTTTGCGAAGCGGGTCGCTCAACTGACGAGATTGCCGTTCACGAGCGCACCCAACAAGTTCGAACACATGGCCGGCCATGACGCCTATGTGTTCGCGCATGGCGCCATCAATTCCGCCGCCACGGCCCTGTTCAAAATCGCCAACGATATTCGCCTTATGGGATCTGGGCCGCGCTCCGGCCTCGGCGAATTGATCCTTCCAAGCAACGAGCTTGGATCTTCGATTATGCCCGGCAAGACCAATCCGACGCAAAGCGAAGCGCTGACGATGGTCTGCTGCCAGGTGTTCGGAAATCAAACGGCCATTACAATTGCGGGCAGCCAAGGGCATTTTGAGCTCAACGTATACAAGCCGCTGCTCGCGTATTGCATGATGCAATCGATCCGGCTGCTCGGCGACGCTGTCATCTCCTTCACCGACAATTGCGTCGTCGGAATACGCGCCAACGAAGCCCGCATCCGCGAAATGATGGAGCGCTCTCTCATGCTCGTCACCGCCCTCTCCCCAAAAATCGGATATGACAGGGCCGCTCAGGTCGCGAAGGCGGCGCACGCCAATGGAACGACGTTGCGCGAGGAAGCGATTCGTCTGGGTTTCGTCACGGCGGCCGAATTTGATCGGCTCGTCCAGCCGGAAAAAATGACCAGGCCGCACTGAGTTCCATCGACACCTGATTCTCGGGCACAATCGGGACTCATGTATTCGTGCGGGCACACGGAACGTAACCGGTACTATTGAGGGGCTTCTTTACGTCAAATGACGAGGGCGCAAAAAGTTACCCTAGAGTTTCGCGGGCCCTACGTTTTGCGTCTTCGCCAGTATAGTAGGGCTGGGTGTGAATATTTATTTGGGAGTCCTGAAGTTTCCTAGGACATTCCCAGTTTGTTTCTACTGATGCTCATTGCGATTCATTTGCTCGAGTTTTGTAATCAACTAACTGTGTATTGAACTCTGCCCTCAAACAGCCGAGCAGTGTCGCGTTCAATCTTGTGAAGTTCGCCGTAAAGGCACGTTTCCGCCAACGTATGGGCGCATTTGCCGGCGATGGTTCAGAGTTAGCTGAACGTAGAACTGAAACTCGCTGGTTACCGTCGAGGACACGGAATGGCTGAGGTGATCAATCTTCGGACCGTCCGCAAGCAAGCGAAACGGCAGAAGCGTGATCAGACTGCTCAGTCCAATCGTCTGGCCTTCGGCCAGCCGAAACATCTCCGAAAGCTCGAAGCTGCGCAGCAAGCCAAGGCCAGCCGCGACCTCGACCGGCGCCGGATTGAAAAAGGGGACCGCCGATGAAATCTCCGGTTGTCAAACGTTCGATTGTTATTGCGGGACACAAAACGAGCGTCAGTCTCGAAGACGCGTTTTGGAAGGGACTGAAGGAAATCGCTACCGGTAGAGAAGTGACGCTGTCAGACTTGGTCGCTTCTATCGACACTGATCGCCGTCACGGCAATTTGTCATCAGCGATACGTCTTTTCGTTCTCGACCACTATCGTGTGCATAGCGTCGACGATCACAGCAGCATGCACAGCGATACCCGAGATATGCCTGGTGCGCGCGTTATCCACTCAGTTCTGCGTGCCGACTGACGCTGCTGGCCGACCTAAACTTCGTGGCTTGGGCGCCGGCTTTATGTCGGTCGGCGCCGGCAATGGCGGTGCCGGATTGACTTTCGGCGCCGGCCGGACTGCCGGTTGCGGCGAGGCGGGTTCGATCGCACGTAACCGCTTCGTCTGATTCTCGACAGCTCGCAGGGTAAGCCACCCGGTGAGGGCCGAAACGTCAATGTTGTACGAAACGTCCGGCATCGGCCCCTTCAGGGCGATGAAAATATCCGGGCGCGCGCCGGCCGCCTCGCCGTGGCCGGACAGCACCAGCCGTGCATCGACCAGGCCGTCCGTCAAATCGAAAGCGCCGGCGACCGACAGCGCCGCATCCTTGCTGTCGACGGCCAGCTTGCCGAGACGGATTTGCCCGGCACTTACCGTGAGGGCCGATTCCACGCGCCGGACCGACAGCCGGCCGCCGCCAATCGACTTGCGCACGACGTCGGCAATACGGCCCTGCTCGATCGCAAGGCCCTGATCGACGGCGCGGATCACGGCGTCGAATGTCCGCGGATCGAGGCCGGCCAGCTGTGCGTCCGTCAGCTCGATCTTGCCCGATCCCTTTGCAGAGCCGACGACCGCAACGGCGCTCAAGCCGGTCGCCCCGCCTTCCAGGCTCAGATTCAGCAACCCGGTGACCGGCGGGCGCGCCGCGCCGGAGAACAACGCGGCGGCATCCGCACCCCCCAGCGATATTTTCACATGCGCGTCCAGGCCATCTTGCACATTTCGGAACGTAACGGTGCCGGTGAGCTTGCCGCCTGCCAATTCTCCGGCGCTGTCCAGCGCTATACTGTCGGCACCGAAACGCACCGTGCCGCGCAGGTCGCGACCGTCGACATTTGGCAATAGCTCCACGCGTCCGAGCCTGTATGCAATCTCGCCAGCAAACCTGCCGAACAATCCGGGGCTGAACGGCTCACTCGACCAGGACCACCCTGGGCCATCTTTCACGGCGCGCGGCAACCCGATGGCAATGGCGAGCAGACTTCCACCGTCGGCGATATTTGCATCAAGGGCGCCTTCAACGCGCCGAGGAGAAGCATCGTCGATGCGAAAGCGACCATGAATGATCGAGGCGCCCAATCTTGCATCGATGTCGTCAAACGTGAGGGCACCCGCCGCAAGCGCAACGCGCGACGACAATCTGAAGGGAAGCTGGCCTGCGCTGGCGGCAGCCGGGCCCGGTCGCGGTGGCTTCAGATGGGCTTCGCGCACCTCGACCAAAGCGTCGCCCTGGATACGGCCCGTCGCAGGCACTTTTCCCTTGCCGGTGAGTTTTGCCGCCAGGCCCTCCCCCGCCACTTGAACGTCAAATGTAAGGTCGCCGTCGACTGGCCCCTTCAGGCTGGCCTTCAGCTGCGCCGGACCATTGCCTGATGCGACGACCTCGTCGAGCTTCGCAAATCTCACCAAGGACTCCGCCGTGGAATCGACGGTCGCATTCATCTCGACGACGGATACGCTGCGGGACTGCCAATCGCCACTAAGGCGCGCCCGCACATCGAGACGCAGTTCGTCGAGCGTCCCTGCCACGGCCACCCGCGCGCCTGTCGCCGACGTCTTGTCGTCGCCTGCGACATCAAGCGTCCCGCGCAGCTTTGCACGCCCAACCCGCTCGAGAATTCTGACGGCAGATGCGATCCGCTCCGGCACGACCTTTTCTGCGATCGCGGCGATCGCCGCAGCTTTCGTCGTTTCCAGATCGACGGCGAATGAGCCGCGCGGCACGTTTCCCTTCGTTTCGATGCGGCCCGCCGCGCTGAAGCTTCCTCCACCGATGTCGCCGATCGTCAGTCGGTCGACCTGCAGTCCATCCGGATCGACATGCATATGCACGCGTGCGTTTCCCGCATCGATCCCGCTGAATGAGGCACGCCCGATTTCGATCGCAAGCGTCATCTCGCGCGGACGTTCGAGCGTGGAGCCGGCGAGCAGCGCACGGCCAAAACCGAGCGCCGCGTCAATATCAAGCTGCGGCGCCTTCAGCTCCGCGTCGAGCTTCGTCGGCCGATCGGCGGAGGCGAGCGTGTAGCCAAGCCGACCCGTCACAGGCCTGCGATCGAATTCGGCCTTGAGCTGCTCAACCGCAATTCTATCGCTGGCAAGCGTGACGTCGCCGTGCAGGCTCAACGGACGAATTTCGGCTTGCGTGGTATCGCCCCGCCCTTCGAGCCAGAGCGCCAGCGCTCTCGGATCAGACGAGTCGATTTGTGCCGGGCCCGAAAAAGCAACGCCGTCATTGCCTACGGCGAGACGCCCGCTGAGCCGCACCTGGGTCAGACCCGGCGCGCGGAATTCCAGACGATCGAGGCTCCATCCGCTTTCATTGCTGGTGATATCGCCGCGCAGATTCTGCAAACCGTTGCCGCCGAGAGTCACCTGATCGATGCCGATGCCCAGTTGCACCGGCAGCGATGTGCGGAATGCGCTTGTTCCGAGCGCAACAAGCTGGCGTATCACCGCCGCAGGCGCCTGTTTCCCGGCACCGCCCCCGGAAACGGCCCGGTCGACATCAATCTGTCGTCCGGACAAGACCCCGTTGAACTGTGGCCTTGCGCCGAATTTGAAGTCGGCCACGCCGGTCAGCCGGACCCCCTGCTCCTCTGAGCCATACTGGAATTCGACGTCCTGTATCAGCGCCGACTGCGCCGTTGCTTTGATCTTCCCGCCGATGCGCCACGGCTGGGTAACATCGCCGGCCGCAGGCCCTGGCCGGCGCAGGCCCATACCGACCGGCCGCGCCAGACCGAGCGTTCCGCCGAAACCTGGCGTGTTGCCGGCAACCGCCAGGGTGCCATCGGCCTCGAAATTGAGCGGATAATCAGTGGGATCCACGTTGAGGTGCAGCTTGAGCGTGCCCGCCTCGCTAACGCGGCCCAAAGCGAGCCGGTAGGGATAAAGCGCGCCGGCGACCGTGACCGCCCCCTCGCCCTTCACCGGGCCGACAAGTGACCGCGCTTCTCCGTTGAACCAAACCCGTCCGAGCGTGAGGCTTGTGCCGCTGGCCGCGTCGGCGAGCACAACCGTGCCGTCTTCGATGCTGAGCCGGTCGATCGACAATTCGTCCGGCTTGAACGTCATCGCCAGATTCGGCGCCTGCAATCGCCCGGATGAATCCAGGCCCAGACGAACCTGTGGCCCGACAAGATGAAGCTCGGCGGCACGCCATTCACCACGCATGAGCGAGCCGAGCGCGAATTCGACGCCGAGCGAACGAGCGCGGATCGTTTCGCTGCCATCGCCGATCTGGATGTCGTGCAGCGTAAGACGCGGCGACGGCAGCAACCGCGCATCGATGCCGCCCGTTACACGCACGCTGACACCGATCAGCCGGCTCGCCTCAGTTTCGAACAGAGTGCGATGGCTGCCCCAGTCGAGCAGCAGCGGACCTACTAGCGCCGCGACGAGCGCCAGGATGATCGCAATCGCCAATCCAAGCAGTGTGGTTTGCAACGCCAACTCCAGCGCCAGACCGCATCCGGCATCCGTTCGCACTCACGTTCAATGAAATATAGGCCAGATTTGCCGCTCTTGTCGGCAAATCTGTGTCGCGGAACAATTGCCGCGACAATGTCAGCGGGAAGCGCGCAAGTCTCAGCTCAGTGCGACGATCTTACCCGGGTTCATGATGTTCTGCGGATCGAGGGCGCGCTTGATCGAGGCCATAACCGCCAGCGCGGCCGCGCCGTGCTCGGCTACCAGATACTTCATTTTCCCCTGCCCGACCCCATGCTCGCCAGTGCAGGTCCCGTCCATCGCAAGCGCGCGTTCAACCAGTCGTTCCGAAAGGGCCTTGGCGCGCCTGACCTCATCGGCATCGTCCATGTCGACAAGAAGCGTCAGATGAAAATTACCGTCGCCGACGTGGCCGACGATCGGCGCAAGAATGCGGCTTTCCTCAATGTCGCGTTGCGTCTCGGTGACGCATTCCGCCAGCCGCGAAATCGGCACGCAAACATCGGTCGGGACCATTGCGGCGCCCGGCCGCAGCGCAAAGTTTGACAGTGCCGCGTGGTGGCGCGCCTCCCACAATTTGGTGCGCTCCTCCGGCCGCGTGGTCCAAGTGAAGGGGCCGCCACCGAATTCCGCCGCGATCTCACCGAAACGCTTTGATTGCTCGGCGACCGACATCTCGGTGCCGTGAAATTCAAGGAACAGCATCGGCGTTTCCGCCAGCCCGAGCTTGGAATGCAAGTTGACCGCCCTCACCTGCAGCGCATCGAGCAGTTCGATCCGCGCCACCGGGATGCCGGACTGAATCGTGTGAATTGCGGTATTGCAGCACGCCTCCACGGACGGAAAGGGGCAAATCCCGCCTGAGATCGCTTCCGGAATGCCGGACAGCTTCAACGTCAATTGCGTAATGACGCCGAGCGTGCCTTCCGATCCGACCATCAGCCGGGTGAGATCGTAACCCGCCGAGGTTTTCTTCGCGCGGCGTGCGGTATCGATCACCTCGCCGTTCGCCAGCACCACTTTGAGGGCGAGGACGTTGTCCTTCATGGTGCCGTAGCGCACGGCATTGGTGCCGGAGCAACGCGTCGCTGCCATGCCGCCGAGCGAGGCGTCGGCGCCCGGATCGATCGGGAAGAACAGCCCGCTGTCGCGCAGCTGCTCATTGAGGGCCTTGCGGGTAATGCCAGGCTCGATGATGCAGTCGAGATCTTCGGCATGCACGGCGAGAACCTTGTTCATGTCGCGGAAATCGATCGACACGCCGCCCGCCGGCGCGTTCACGTGCCCTTCGAGCGAGGTGCCCACGCCATAGGGAATGACCGCGACGCCGTTTTCGGCGCAGATCCGCACGATTTGCTGCACTTCTTCGGTGCTCTGCGGAAAAACGACGGCGTCGGGCGGCTGGTTCGCGATCCAGGTGACGGTATTGCCGTGCTGCTCGCGCACGGCCTGCGACGTCACCACCCGGTTTCCGAAGGCGGCGGTCAGGGCTGCAATGGCTCTCTTGATTGCGCCGGCATTGCGCTCCCGCCCGGCGATCTCACTCACGGCCATAAAACTGTCCTCTGCTACGCGCCAGCCGACGTTAGCAGAGGACACCTCGAGGGTGAAACGAGGCCGGCAGCGGCGGGGGTTGCGGGGACAACCTTCGGTTAAGGGAATCCGCCGCCCGCCGGCCCCGTTAGCTCAGGACGATCGTCCGATGAAGGGAACGATCATCGCCACCCGCTGCCGGTAGCGGCGATACTCGTCGCCAAACACGGCAATCAGGTCATGTTCCTCGAGCGCGATCCCGACAAAGATGTAAGCCGTCACGACCGCGGCAAACAGCAGGTGGCCGGCCGTCATCACGGGTGTCGCCCAGACGAAGATGATGAAGCCGAGATAGATCGGGTGACGGACGACATTGTACAGCATCGGTGTCTTGAACTTCATCGGCGGCATCGATTTGCCGGCGAGATTGTTGGCGACCTGATGCAGGCCGAACAGCTCGAAGTGATTGATCATGAACGTGCTGAGGAAGACCAGCACCCAGCCCAACAATCCGAGGTACAGGAGAGACGTAGCAATCGTCGGCTCCTTGACCTCCCACACCACGCCGGGAATCGGCCGCCATTGCCAGAACACGAGCGCAAGCACGAGGCTGGCGAGCAGCACGTAAGTGCTGCGCTCGACGGATTTCGGGACGATCGTCGTCCACCATTTCTTGAATTGAGGCCGCGCCATCACGCTGTGCTGCAGGGCGAAAATCGTCAACAGCACGAGGTTGATAACGATGGATTCCACGAGCGGCCCGGCGGGGCCGGAGTCGATCGTTTTCGGCACCACTAGCCCGCTGACGAAGCCGAGCGAGTACACAATGACAATCGCGAAGACGAGATAGGCCACGATGCCATACAGAAATGCGACAAGTTTTCCCATGAACATCTCCTATTGACTGCGATGATTCAATTTTGGCGTTCTCAGCGAACCGGACAGCAGGGAGACTTTGGAGGTGAACTTTGAGGCAGCGCCCTGTCGCCCCGGATTGCGCGACAACAACAGGGCAAAGCTCACTGGGATTGCGATCGCGCCAATCAACGGCCGGACAATGTGTCCTAACCAACGCAACATCTGGTTTGTGGTCTCCCGCCGCAGCAGAAAGGCTCTCCGTCGATAAACATCCGTATCGATGGTGCCGTTACTGCGCCGGTGGATATTAGTGACCTGTAATTGCATTGCGTCCTCTGATTGGATGACAGCTGCGGTCAATGAGACCGCAGATCGGCGGCGGCCTTCCTGTAGAAAGCGTAGTCCGCGCTGTACGGCACGCTCAGGAACGTTCCCGATGAGTCGCAGGCCGCGTCGGCACGGCCACCACGCGTATTCAAACGTTGAATCGTCGTGACACCGCTGAGAAGTCCGGCTCCATGCCGGGCTGCGACATCCAGTCTCAGAAGCGGGATATCATTCGTGGTCGCGCCCGGCGCCTGCGCCGAAACTTTGGCGCTCACGGCGCTGCCGTCCGCCATCTCCCAGACCGGTCCCGCAAAATGGCGGCCGACGGTCTTACCATCGATCAAGAGCGTCGCGATCGGCTCGCGGAACTGCCAGACCAATTTGCCGTCGGAATTTGTCTTGCACTCGTAGACTTGCGCGCCGGTTGCGTGAGCAGTCGCGATCAGCGTCTCGCCACGAGTGGCGATCGTCTCGGGGACTTCAGCCGCCGCCGACGGAGCGATCACGCGCATGGACAGATACGCGGCGATGATTGCAAGAATCACCGGGCGAAAAACGCGGCTGGCGGTCCGGAAGAATTCCGTTCTGGCTTGTGCGCGGAGGGCCAGCGCTTCCTTGCGATAACGGTAGATATCAACCCCGAAGCGCCTGATCGTGTGCAATCCCATCACATGCTCCATTCGTTTTCGGCAGCATGAATGCGCCCTTCGCGGTCAAAAGACTTTGAGTCCCGCTTGATTTGTTCTTGAGGAAGTCTTGATTTCGCTTTAGAGGCCCAACCCGTAGGGTTTTAGGGCCGCTTGTGGGGCACAACGTGCTGTTTTTATTCAATAATTATGTGTTGGACTGCCAGCGCCGTGAACTGCGCAAGGGTGACGCCGCGGTCGCTCTCGAGCCGCAGGTTTTCGATATCCTCGTCTATCTCATCGAAAATCGTGATCGCGTTGTCAGCAAAGATGATCTGATCGCCTCAGTCTGGGCCGGCCGGATCGTTTCCGAATCGACGCTGACCAGCCGGATCAATGCCGTGCGCAGGGCTATCGGCGACACCGGCGAGAAGCAGTCCTGCATTCGCACCTTTGCGAGGAAGGGCTTTCGCTTTGTCGCCCCGGTCGAGGCCACGGACACTGCAGGGCAGATGGCTGGCGTGGAGGCAGGTCCGGCCCTCGCGC
>DATBTA010000279.1:0-3374 GCA_036559505.1 Pseudolabrys sp.
CTTCGTTTGCGCCGCAACAACCAGGATGACTGCCGTGCAATGAACCGCGCGCCCGATCCTGAATAAAAGAGGCGGTTTGCAAGGCTCCTTCAGTTATGTGGCTTTTGCGCCCTCGCGGAATGCCGGGTATCCGTGGCCATCCCCCCGCTGAACATTTGCCGACTTTTTGCGAGGACCTCTGCGTCAAAGACGAACCTCGATCGGACACAAATGCGCCACTTCGTTGCTTAGTTTAACGGCGAAACCACAGAGGATTTCCGATCATGACACGCAACACGAAAATTGCAGTCCTTGTGCTTCTGGTCGCTGCCGGACTCACGGGCCTCGTTCTTTTTGCGACAGCGCGCGGGCACCATTTCCGCGAGAGATTGGCCTATGCCGCTCACCATTTGCGCGGCGACGACAGAGATAATGACCGCAGGGGTCGCGGTGACCGCGATGGCCGCGGCGACATGATGGGTGGCGGCGGCATGATGGCTCGCGGCGACCGCATGGGCCGTGGCGATATGATGCGCGGCGGCGGCATGATGGGCGGCGGCATGATGGGTGGCGGCGAGTCTCGCCATGCCATGCGCTACGGACCGTCGGAGCATATGGGATCAATGGGCGGCCATGGCATGCATATGGGATGCTCGAAGGGCTCCGGCTGGTTGGCTGAGAAGCTTAGCGCGGCAGAGACCGAGATCGGCATTCGCGCCAACCAGCTCGACGCTTGGCGCGATTTCACCGATGCCCTGCAAGCCATGCTGAAGCCGGCACTGCCGCCTAAACCGACCGCGCCGGCGGACACCGCGCCGACAGAGACCAAGCCCGAAGCCTTCGCCAGAGCGCAACGTCTTGCCGATGAGGCGATCGCTCGCGCCAAGACCGCGGAGACTTTGTCGAAAGCGATCGAAACGCTTCGCTCGACCTTGACACCCGAGCAGCTGGCCAAGGTTCAGAGCATTGAGGGGGGATTCGGCGCGCATCACGGTCACGGCAAGTTTTTCACCAAGCGTTTCGGTGGTGGCGGCATGATGGGTGGCGGCGGCATGCGCCACCATCGAGGTCCTCAGGGCGCCGACGATGACGATGATAGCGGCAATTCAGGCGATCAATCGGATGACAAAACCGAGGGGGCCGCACCTAGCACGCCGAGTCCAGACCAACCCGCTCAACAGTAAATTTGAGCGGCAACGCTGAAATCGAACGGCCCGCGCCTGAGTTGGAGCGGGCCGTTGTTTTGTCGGCACCTGAAATCGGAGGTCAAATGTCGACCGCGTTGGCGAACAGCTTGTCGCCCCAGGGGTAAAGCGGCCGATTGAAGTCCGACTCGGTGTGGATGGCGCGGCCTTTGCGCTCGGTCCATTTCTTCCCATAGGTCTCGAAGGGAAAATGCCGGATGTAATAGTCGCAGGTCTCTTCCCAATGCTCGATCGAAAGCGACTTGCCGTAATGCTGGCAATAGAGATCGGTCTTGACCTGCCTCATGCCGCCCGGAATCCGTCCGTGACCTTCGGCGAAGCCGATCTCCGGCCGGTTACGCCACAGTATCAGAATGTCGCGCTGCTCCGGCCCGTAGAAGCGGCGGAAGTGGAGCAGCTTCAGATCGGATCGATATGGCGCATGATCGTCCGGCGTCATATACGCATCGAACAGCCGCACGCGGATGGCATCACAAGCATCGTTGCTCAAGCCGTGCACGAATTCGCGCAAATTCCCAGTGACACGTTCGTCCGGATCGAAGCACAGCATCCAGTCATGCGGGAGTTGTGTTCGTGCGATATCGAGCAACAATCCTCGGTGGCGGCCTTCGGCTTGCTTCCGCGCCGCCACATCGTGTTCCCAGGATTGATTGGCGACGATCAGCGCGACCTTCGGATGCTTGCGCAAGATGTCCACCGTGTCGTCGGTGCTCGCATCGTCATAGGCGACGATCGCATCCACCTGGTTGCCGAGGTAATCGAGCGTGTCTGGCAGGATAAGCGCCTCGTTCCGCACCCGCGTCATCGCGACAAGGAGATGCTTGCGTCCGAGCAACGCAGCGTTGCCTTCGATGATCTGCTCGCTCTCCCGAACCTGCCAATTGCCTTGTGTCATTGAGAAGGGGGCGATGAGCTCATCGGACTATCACGCGCTCAAGCGTTCTAGCACGTCGTCGGCGATCTCGAAATTGGCGTAGACGTTCTGCACGTCGTCGGAGTCTTCGAGCGTCTCGATCATGCGGAGCAGTTTCTGCGCGCTCTCCTCCTCGACAGGCACACTGCTTTTTGCCCGCCACAGAATCTGCACCGCACGCGGCTCGCCGAACTTGGTTTCGAGAGCCTTGCTGACCTGGTGCAGTTGATCCGGGTTGCAATAGATATAGTGCCCGTCTTGATCCGACTCGACGTCTTCCGCACCCGCCTCGATCGCGGCTTCAAGCATGGTGTCGGGCGTGGACTTGTCGGCGTCGAACTCGATGGCGCCCAGTTTGTCGAAATTGAACGACACCGCACCGGTCTCGCCGAGATTGCCGCCAAACTTGCTGAAGATCGAGCGCACCTCGCTCGCGGTACGGTTCCGGTTGTCGGTCAACGTCTCGACGATTACACCCACCCCGCCCGTGCCAAAGCCTTCGTAGCGGACCTCCTCGTAATTTGCCCCACCGGCTTCCGTGCTCTTCTTAATGGCACGCTCGATATTGTCCCTCGGCATGTTCTGGGCACGCGCGGTCTGGACCGCGCCCCTGAGACGCGCGTTCATGGCCGGGTCCGGCAGGCCCATTTTGGCGGCTGCGGTGATTTCGCGGGCGAGCTTGGAAAAAAGCTTGGAACGCTTCTTGTCCTGCGCCCCTTTGCGGAACTGAATATTCTTGAATTTCGAATGCCCTGCCATGTGTCTTTCCGCCGATAGCCCTCTATTCGCAAGTCGGGACTTATAGAAGCGGGGCGGCGCAAAATCCATGGCCATACCGCCGGTTTGCCCGGCCCATGCGCCGGTCCGCCATGTCGGCTGCCAAAACAACATTAGCGTGTCCTTAACCCTGTCGGACCACAACATTGCACCGCGTACCGTGTCGTCAGTCGGAGGGGGAATTCCATGCTGCGCAAGGCGAGTGTGACTGCCGCTATTAGCAAATCTGAACCCGAACGCCTGACAAAACTTTCGGACCTGTGCAGCGAGGCTGCCGGGCACGTGGCCAGGGCCCGCATGGCACTTAATGTCGAAACCTTCGACACCGATCAGGCGCTCGCCCATCTCGACGACGCCATCGGTTGCCTGCGGCAGCTCTTGGCGCATAGCAAGACCGGGCGCCAGACTGCCACGGTGCGCACACTCCGCAGCGCCTAACGCAACTGGTCTCACGCAACGTCAACGTCTGAAAAGCGTCCGCGCCAGACGCTCGGGGACGG
>DATBTA010000280.1:0-14043 GCA_036559505.1 Pseudolabrys sp.
ATGGATCGACCACAACGGTGCCGCCAAATTGCGCTGCCCGTTCGATTGCGCGCTCGATGTCGCTCACCCGCACATAGGGCGTCCAATGCGAGGTCATCCCGTTATCCAGAAGGGTCTCTCTGAGCTGGTAGATGGAGCCGATGTCGTGATCGGACAGGCGCAGACGCGTGAAGCTGCCGCCGTTCGCCAGCTGCTCGTGCGACGTCCAGCCGAACAGATTGCGATAAAACGTTTTTGCGCTACTGGCGTCGGTGGCAGCGAGGTCGAGCCAGCAAAATTGTCCGGCATCCGCTTTGCCAAAGTGTATCACGGCGCAACTCTCCTGCCTTGCAGGCCGAGAGTGCCGCCCTTCGCCGGGAACGGAAGGGCGGCACCGGGCAATCAGGCTGCCTCCGTCATCGGGTCGAGAACGGTGCGCACCTCGGTGATCTTTGTCGCCGGAAAGCCGCTGAGCTTGGCGTGCTCTTTCACCGCGGCTTCGCTCTCGGCGCGGTAAATGCAAAAAGTCTTGTTGTCGACCACGTAGGAATGCTCCCACTGGCACTTGCCGGCGAGCTTCGCCAGCGCGCTGTTGGATGTTTTCGCCACGTCCTTGTATTGCGCGCCGTTCATTCCCCCGATGCCGGGTACGTCGCGTTCGATCACATAGCGTTTCATTGTCTTTGACTCCGTTTGGTGCGTACGGAGCGAAAATCGTTTCTTTTGCGGTCATAAGCCAGATGTCATTATTGACAATATAGATAGGTGATTATGACAGGGCCGGCAAGTTACTGGCGCGGCAGGGAAAAGCGCTGCTACGGGCGCAGATTTTCCGGATATTCGCGGTGCGATACCATCACCGTGATTTCGTCGGTGACGCCGCAGGTGAGGTACTGGTGCCCGGACTTTCCCGACGCGGCGAGGGCGTCGATGAGAGCCGCGAAATCGTCAGCCGATTGGGGACGCAGCGTCCATTCCAAGCCCTCGTGACGAAGCCGCATTCCCGTGTCACGCCGGTTTGCGCGCATCCTGACGGTGACAGGCTTTCCGTCGACAGCTTCGCAAAATTCGTTGAGGGTCATGGCGCTGGGAACGACCAGCATCTTGCGCAGAAGATCGCTGAGCGCGCACATTCCGGCAGCGTCACCCCAGAGCAGGACTGTGGGGCCCCCGTTGAACGTCTCGGAATATGCGGATTGCAGCGCCATTGCGCCGCCGGCCTCCCACCGGATTTTCAACCTGTAGGCGAGTGGTTCCTTCGGAGGCCTTAAAGGATGAATTCAAATTGTATGGATTCGCGGTGAGCGCGCTTACTCCGCGGCCTGAGCGGACGGCAGGCGGTAATTCTTGAACTGCTGCCGAAGCGTGAGTTTCTGGATCTTGCCGGTTGCTGTGTGCGGGATCTCTTCAACGAACGCGACGTCGTCCGGAATCCACCATTTCGCGATCTTGCCTTGCATGAAGCCGAGTATCTCTTCCTTGGTGGCGGTCTCGCCCTTCTTGAGCACGATCACGAGGAGCGGCCGCTCGTCCCATTTCGGATGCGAGACACCGATTACCGCGGCTTCCGCCACTTTCGGATGACCGACCGCAAGGTTCTCAAGATCGATCGAGGAAATCCATTCGCCGCCCGACTTGATCACGTCCTTGGCACGGTCGGTGATCTGCATGTAGCCGTAGCGGTCCATGGTGGCGACGTCGCCGGTGTCGAACCAGCCGTCGTTCTCGAACACCGTGTCGCCATCAACCTTGTAGTAGCTTCGTGCGACCGCCGGTCCGCGCACTTTCAGCCGGCCGAAGGTCTTGCCGTCCCACGGCAGGTCTTTGCCCTTGTCATCGGTGATCTTCATCTCAACGCCGAACGGCGGATGCCCCTGCTTCATTTCAATGTCGAGCTTCGCCTCGCCGGTCAGTTCGGCATATTCGGGCTTCATCGTGCAGAGCGAGCCGAGCGGGCTCATTTCCGTCATGCCCCACGCATGCACCACCTCGACGCCGTACTTGTCCTGGAAAGCTTTGGTTATCGCGCGCGGGCAGGCTGAGCCGCCAATGACCACGCGCTTGAGATAAGGCAGCTTGCCGCCGGTCTTCTCGAGATCCTGCAGAAGCATCAGCCACACCGTCGGCACCGCTGCGGTGAAAGTGACTTTGTAGGTATTGAGCAGCTCGTAGATCGAGGCGCCATCGAGCTTGGGACCCGGCATCACCATCGAGGCGCCGACCATTGGCGTGGAAAACGCGAGCGACCAGCCGTTGGCGTGGAACAGCGGCACCACCGGCAACACGACGTCGCGAGAAGACAGGCCTTTGCAATCCGGCATCGACGCCATGAAGGCGTGCAACACGTTCGAGCGGTGCGAATAGAGCACGCCCTTCGGGTGTCCGGTCGTGCCGGACGTGTAGCACATGCCGGCCGCAGTATTTTCTTCGAAGCTTTTCCAGGTGAAGTCGCCGTCGACTTCGCCGATCCAGTCTTCGTATGCGACTGCATTCTTCAATGTTGTCTTCGGCATATGCGCCGCGTCTGTGAGGATGACGTAGCGCTCGATGCTCGGCAGTTTGTCGGCGATTTTCTCCAGCAGCGGCACGAACGTGAGATCGGTCATCATCACGCGGTCGCCGGCGTGATTGATGATCCAGGCGATCTGTTCAGGAAACAGACGCGGATTGACGGTGTGATAGATGGCGCCGATGCCGAGGATGCCGTACCAGGCTTCCAGATGGCGCCAGGTGTTCCATGCGAGCGTCGCCACCCGGTCGCCGAGCTTGATGCCATCCTTGTCGAGCCGCTGTGCGACCTTCAACGCGCGGCCTCGGATCTCCGCATAGGTGGTGGTGTGGATCGGGCCCTCCACCGAGCGCGAGATGACCTTGCGCTCGCCATGGAACGTGGCGGCATGGTCGATGATGCGATGGCATAGCAATGGCCAATCCTGCATCAAGCCGTGCATGGCATTCCCCTCCTGGTTATTCGTCTTTTGGGCCGGCGCCCCTCGCCAGCCGGGCCTAAGGTTAGCTGCCGGAATGGACGGCGCAACGATTTCTTGAATGACATACGGGCGGTTGGCGTCTCCGGTTGCATCTTGATCCCGTAGAAATGCCTCAATCGCAGTGGACATCCATCGCATGCGGCTTTTGTTTGCGCTCCTGTGGCTGGCCGGTGCCGGCGGCGGCATTGCCGTCGCCGAGGCGGTGCCTTTGCCGCGCCCGCGTCCGCCGATCTGGATCGAGCCGCAGTCCTTCCGCGAAGCCGCCGGCCCGGATTTCAACTCGGCAGCTGTGACCAGCGAGCCGACGGAGTGTGACAAGCGCATTCTGGCAATCGCTGTCGCCGAACCGTTGCCGCGCCTGGTCGGACCCGATGCCTGCGGTGGCAGCGACATGCTGCAGCTCGCGGCGGCGCTGCGTCCCGATGGCACGCGTATCGAAATCAAGCCTGCGCCGATGCTACGCTGCGAGTTTGCCGAATCTGTCGCCGCCTGGCTGCGCGATGAAGCGGCGCCGCGCGTCGACAAGCTCGGCGCGCCGCTGCGTACGGTCGAGACCTTTGACGATTTCGAGTGTCGCGGCCGCAATCGTGTAGCCGGTGCGAAGCTGAGCGAGCACGGCAAGGGCAACGCCGTTGACGTGCGTTCATTTATATTGGCGGACGGCCGCTCGATTGGACTGACCGACATTTCGGTTGCGAAGGATTTCCGCGATGAGATCCGCGACAGCGCCTGCCACCGCTTCACGACGGTGCTCGGCCCTGGCGCGGATGCGCAGCATGAATCGCACATCCATCTCGATTTGATCGAGCGCACACATGGCTATCGGATGTGCCAATGGGACGTGCGCGAACCCGCCAAAACCGAAGTTGCCGCACAAGTTCCGCTGCCGCCGCCGCGTCCGGCGGTTCCGGTCGCCCGATAAGCGCCTCGGTATGCCGCCGGAGATCGTGCGTGTGACTTTGGGCGTCTGACCTGTTTGCCGCTACCAGAAGCGGTAGTTCACACCAAATCGCACGATGCTGGTCTTGAAGCTCACGCTCGTGTCAACGCCGCAGGAGCCCGCGCCGCACGTCGCGTTGCCGAGATCGGCGTAAAGATATTCGATCTTCGCCGACCAGGGACCGAGGATTCCGTATTCAAGGCCCACGCCGGCAGTCCACCCGGCTCGCTCGACCGTCGCGGTTGCGCCGCCGGCCGTCATCTGAACATCGCCGAAGGCGCCGCCCGCGGTGACGTAGAACAACGCGCGGTCGAAGGCGTAGCCAACGCGCCCGCGCGCAGTGCCGAACCAGCTCGTCTGAACTGTGCAGCCTGGCACCGCGCAGATCCCCGTTCCCGAACTGGTATTGTTGCGCATCCAGTTGCCGGCAAGGTCGCCTTCAATACCGAAGACCAAGCCCCAGTTTTGCACGTTGAAGCCGACGGTGCCGCCGAACAGGCCTCCCGCCGGATCGGTTGAGCCCGCCGTCACGCCGCTGCTCCAGTCGGATGTGGCCCAACCGTATCCGCCGTTGAGTCCGACATAGAATCCGCTCCAGCTGAAGTAGGAGGGGGCAGGCTCGGCATATCGACCGCGCGGCATATCGGCGGCGAATGACGGCAAGACCGATGCGAAGGCCAAGGCGCACGCACCCGCGGCAAGTATCAAGCGTTTCATCGTTTCATCTCCTGGATGTCGTGGTTGGCCCGAGCGGGAGCCTTCGCGGACAAACGATCTGCGCAAACGCAATCGTGACGCGACAGGCAACAGGCGACTTCGGTAGGCGAGTGCCGCCATCAGGCCAGATTCGTGGTTAACGAATCCTTGCCGGACCGCGTTATTTCGGACGGAGCTGCATTTCCCCCCGCGCAGGTCTTGGGTGCCAAAACCCCGCCGAAACGGCCGCCCGGCCTTCGGTATTGACCTAGATCAAGGGTCCTGCCGCGGTTCTAGTTCATGAGCGAATCGCAAAAAAAGGGGGCATTAATGTTCGGTCGTAGCTTGGTTCTCGCGGTTGTATTTGCAGTACTTTTTTCTCAGTCTGTATTTGCCCAAACGGTTGGCTATGCCGATGCAATAGACCAGCTCGGCACCAGTTGCGGACCGGACATTGCCAAATACTGCAAGAACGAAAGCCTGGGTGGCGGCCGGGTGCGTGAGTGCCTGCTCCGCAATCAGGGCAACGTTTCGGCGCGTTGTGTCGGCTCCATCAATGCTCTGACAAGCCTCCTTCAGAAGCGAGCGGCAGCGCGTGCTTCGGTGATGCGCGTATGCGATCTCGATATAAAAAGAAGGTGTTCGGGAGTTGAGGCCGGTGACGGAAATCTGCTGGAGTGTTTTTACAAGACGAAGCAAAACATAACCCCAGCCTGCCAGCAGGCGGTTGCGGATGCTGGATATGAAGTGGGACTTGCCTCACCCTCGACAACCCGCGGTCCGATCAAGCTGACTTCGGCTGAGCTCGTTAACAGCCTGCAGGGCGTTGAGGCGCCAACGACCAGGATAAGCGCCGCGCAGTTGCGTCAGCTTGCGGCGCAGTCGATCGCCGACCCCGCCCGTAGCGAACGCGTCAATCGCGCGCCCGTGTTCGCGCAGCTCGATCAGCTTGCGCAGTTCACGATCGCGGTTCAGTTCGATTTCAATTCGGCACGGATCCGCCCGGATTCTTTCAGGGCCGTGGGCCTTATGGCCGACGCACTCTATTCTCCGTACCTGCAGGGCTACAGAATTCTCATCGTTGGCCACACTGATGCGAAGGGCGGTCGGGAGTACAATCTTAAGCTGAGCCAGCAGCGGGCCGATGCGATCCGGGATGCGTTGATCAATCCGTTCGGCGTTTCGCCGTCGCGGATAGAAGCCGTCGGATTGGGCGAGGAGCAGTTGCTGAACAGCAGCAAGCCTGATGCGGCTGAGAATCGGCGCGTTCAGCTGATCAATATCGGCAAATAGATCGGCGCTGCGTCTGCATCAAAGCAAGAACGGCGCCCAATTGGGCGCCGGTCTTGCAATCGATTTGGCCTTGCTCAGTGGTTGCGGAACGGATTGACCGAGGCCACGCGCGGATTTGCCGGTGAATCGCCCTGGTTCGGGGCGAGCACCACTACAACTGTTCCCGGCTTCACGCGCTTGTAGAGATCGATGACATCCTCGTTGGTCAGGCGGATGCAGCCCGAGGAGATCGCCTGGCCGATATATTCCGGCTGGTTGGTGCCGTGAATGCGGTAGAGCGTGTCCTTGTTACCCTCGAAAAGATAAAGCGCGCGCGCCCCCATTGGATTCTGCGGGCCCGGGCCAACGAAGCTCGGTACGTCCATGCGCTTCTTGATGTCTTCGGTCGGCGTCCAGGTCGGCCATTCCGTCATGCGCCCGATCTTGGCCACGCCCGAAAATGCCAGCGCTTCCTCGCCAACCGTGACGCCGTAGCGGATCGCCTGGCCTTCCGGCAGCACGTAATAGAGATAGCGCGCATCGGAATCGATGAGAATCGTGCCCGGCGTTTCCTTGCGGTGATACGCCACGATGTGGCGCTTGTACGGCTCGGGGATCGTCGCCTTTTCGTAAGGCGCAGCGGCCAGTAACTTTTTGTCGCGCGGTGTCAGGTTCGCGTCAGAGGCCACCTCGACCGTGGACTGCATGCATCCACCGAGAACCAAGCCACCCAGCAGCACGACCGCCAACCCCCTGACCGCCATTGTCTTCCTCGTTTTCTCGGTCGCCATTTCGGGCGGCCCGCATCATAGTGCCTACGCTGTAGTTACCCGAAAAAGCCGCGCCATTGCTATGTTTCAGGCGGGTTCGTGATCACCTTCCTGTGGACCTGTTGCAGGAATGTCGCAGTGCACCAATGCGGCGCAACACATAAAACGACTTTGGCCGCAACAGCTTAAGGCCAGGTTTACCATGGCTGCGCCTATAATGCGGGGCGCGGCTGGGCGGTCTCAAATGTCACGAGACCATACGATTTGCCGCGCAATTCCGCCCCACTCGTGCACCATCTTGTGGGCCTAGGGACAAACGCAAGGAAGGACTGGAGTTCAGCACTATGGAAATGACCAAGGCAACGGAGCAGAAGCAAGACTCCGGACGCAAATACACAAACCTCGACAACCGTTACGGCAAGATCGGGATTTCGGCCGTTGCGGCGGCGGTGTGCCACCAGGGTGGACAGCGCCATGTGACCGAAGCCCATCTCGAGCCCTACGATCGCGACTGACGTGCCGCGCGCGCCGGCTGACTGCTAGCCGGACGGCTTTCGTACTTCACACCGCCACGACAATTGTGTGCGCGGCCGCCGTAGCGGCTGCGCCGAAGCAGCATTTATGTCTTGCGCAATTCCGCGCGATTGGGTCATGAGAGGTGATCCGACCGTGGCGTGATCGCGGCAGCGAATCGCGCGCAAGATGGTGGCTGCATGCTTTCGGTCTACGTCCCGCACGGCACGACGCTCGAGCGCATCGCCGTCGAACCCGGCTCACCGCCGCCGGATAATGCGGTGTGGATCGACATGGTCACGCCGACCGTGCAGGAAGACAAGCTGGTCGAGCAGATGCTTGGCATCGCCGTGCCGACCCGCGAGGAGATGCAGGAGATTGAGGTCTCCAGCCGCCTCTATGTCGAGAACGGCGCGCGCTACATGACGGCCACGTTGATGTGCCAGTCGGACACCCCGGCACCGAAGACGACGGCGGTCACTTTTATTCTCTCCAGCCACCGTTTGGCGACAGTGCGCTACGATGACCCACGTCCCTTCGCCATCGTCGAGCACAGGCTCGCGCGTACCTGCCCCCCGAAAGTGTCCGGGGAAAGCGTGCTGATGGATCTGCTCGATGCCGTTGTCGACCGCTCCGCTGACATTCTTGAGCGCATTGGCGCCGAGGTCGACCAGGTCTCGCATTCGATTTTCGAGCCGGAGGAGGAGGTCAAACCTCCGTCCTACAACGACGTGCTTAAGGCGCTCGGCCGGAAGGGCGACCTCACCTCGAAGGTACGCGAGAGCCTCGTGTCGATCGGGCGGCTTTTGTTGTTTCTCGCCAACGAGGCCGACAGTATGAAATGGCCGAAGGATATGCGCGCGCAATTGCAGTCGATGCAGCGCGACGTCGGCTCGCTGTCGGATCACGCAACCTATCTGACCAACAAGATCACGTTCTTGCTCGATGCCATGCTGGGTGTGGTCAACATCCAGCAGAACAACATCATCAAGATTTTCTCGGTGGCGGCCGTCGTCCTGATGCCGCCCACGCTGGTCGCCTCGATCTACGGCATGAACTTCAAGCACATGCCGGAGCTTGAGTGGGTGACAGGCTATCCCTTCGCGCTGTTCCTGATGCTGCTGGCGGCCGCGCTTCCTTACCTGTATTTCAAGTGGCGGAAGTGGTTGTAGGCGACGCCTGTCCGTTCATGCGGGCATTCACCTTTTGGCACAACTCGTAGGGCGGGCTCGGCGCGCATCCACGAAATAGCGCGCGCCGGACCTTAACTGGCCTCAGACGTGCTGGCCGCCGTTGATGTGAATCTCGGCGCCGTTCACGTAGGAGCTCGTGTCGGTGCACAGCACGTAGATGATCTTGGCAACCTCGTCGGTCGTGCCGAGCCGTTGCATCGGGATCTGTTCGACGATCTTTTCGGTGCCCGGCGACAAGATTGCGGTGTCGATCTCGCCGGGGGCGATGGCATTCACACGGATGCCGAGTCGCCCAAAGTCGCTTGCCATCTCGCGGGTGAGCGCCGCAAGCGCGGCCTTCGACGTCGAATAGGCCGCTCCGGCAAACGGGTGCACACGCGAGCCGGCAATCGACGTCACGTTCACCACCGAGCCCTTGGCGGCTTTGAGCTCTTCCATTAGCCCGCGCGCCAGCATGATCGGCGCAAAAAAATTCACTTGGAATACATGGTGCCAGTCGTCGTTGCTGGTGTTAAGCGTTGAGAGTCGCTTGCCGCCGTCGGCCTTCGGCGAGATCGCGGCGTTGTTGACCAGCGCGTGCAACTCTCTGTTGTCGATCCGCCGTTTGATTTCTGCAATCGCTTCATTCGTGTTGTCTTCGTCGGAGAGATCGACCTGGATATGATCCTCCGGTCCCGCTTCCCACGGGCAATTTTCCGGGAACGGGTGCCGCGAGCATGTGATGACACGCCACCCGGCCGCCGAAAATCGCTTTACGGTCGCGTGCCCGATGCCGCGGCTTGCTCCGGTCAGAAGCAGCGTACGGCGTGGCTGGTTCGTCTGCGAGTTCGGCATGCCGTTCCTGGAATGGTTCTAGCGTAGCGATCGTTTGACGATGCTAGCTTACGGGTAGAGCCGCGTCTTGTTCCACGCGGCGCCTGGACGATCGCGCGTGAACGCGATGCGGTCGTGAAGGCGGAAAGGACGCTCCTGCCAGAACTCGATCGACAGCGGCACGATACGATAGCCCGACCAGTTGGGCGGGCGCGGCACCGCGCCGATGGCGTATTTTGCCGCATAGACCGCAACCGCTTTCTCGAAGGCAAGCCGGCTCTCGAGCGGGGCCGACTGCTTGCTTGCCCACGCCCCGATCTGGGCCTGCTTCGGGCGCGACGCGAAATAGGCGTCCGCCTCGGCATCGGTCACCCTTTCCACGCTGCCGCGCACCCGCACCTGGCGGTTGGAGGACTTCCAGTAAAAAACCAGGGCCGAGTGCGGGTGGGCACCCAACTCCTGCCCTTTTTGGCTGTCCATATTGGTATAGAAGACGAATCCCCGCTCATCGGTGCCTTTCAGAAGGACCATCCGGGCGTTCGGAAGGCCGTCGGCATCGACGGTGGCAAGGGTCATTGCGGTGGGGTCACGCGGTTCTGAGGCAGTTGCGTCCGTCAGCCAGGCGGCAAACAGCCGCAAAGGCTCGTCGGCCGCGGTGAAATCACCAGTCGTTAACCAACTCGGGTGTTCAATTGGTGTGGTGTCGGACATCTGCTGGGGTGCTTCACGTGACCGGGGCTAAGACCCGTCAAATCTGCGGTCCTTATAGTGGATGCGCGCGGCCGCGCCTATGGCGCAAGGTGGCTATTGCCGCGCTACTCGCAATCCCCCTCGGCGGCTGCAGCCTGTCCGGCCAGTTAGACTCTTTCTTTCCCTCCAGCGATAAGTCAGACCGTACCGGCACCGTCGCGTCGAGTGCGAAAGAGGAGGCACAACTGCCGCCACCCGCCGACCTTGCCTATGCGCGGGCTGCTGCAAGCGCAGTGCTCAGCCGCGGCGATAAGGACTCAAGCATACCGTGGGAAAATCCGCGCACCGGAACGCGCGGCACGGTCACGCCGATCGCCTCAGCCTATACGCAGGACGGACAGACGTGCCGCGATTTCCTCGCAAGCTTTGTCTCCGGCAGCTCGCAATCCTGGGTGCAGGGCGAAGCATGCAAGCAGCTGCAGGGTGATTGGCAGGTTCGCTCGTTCAAGCCCTGGAAGCGGTCGTAATTATACGCCTGTTGCCCGCGCGCGTTGCATCGGCGCTTGTGGAACCCCACATTGATATGGTGAAACGCAGGCGTTCGGCCCGCGGGCAGGGGAATTTACGGGAGTTGGGATCAGATGCGCGACCCCTATGACGTTCTGGGGGTTTCAAAGGGTGCGAGCGAGGGCGACATCAAGAGCGCCTATCGCCGGCTTGCGAAGAAATTGCATCCGGACGCCAACAAGCATGATCCGAAGGCGGCCTCGCGTTTTGCCGAGCTCAACGCCGCTTACGAGATCGTCGGCGATGCCGACAAGCGCAAGGCATTCGACCGCGGCGAGATCGACGCGGAAGGCAAGCCGCGTTTCCAGGGCTTCGAAGGTTTCGGTGCGCAACCGGGCGGTGGTTTCAATCCGGGCGGCGGGGCGCATTTCGAGAGTTTCAGTTTCGGTCCCGACGGCTTCCGCCGCTCAGGTGGCGGTGGCGGCGGCGGGTTCGGCGGCGGGGGCATCGACGAACTTCTGCGCGGGATGTTTGGCGCGCGTGGCGGTGGGCGGCACGGGTCCGGCACGCCGTTCGAGGGCGAGGATTTCGGTGCAGGCACCGGCGCGGGGCAGGATCTGCATGCCTCGCTCACCATCACGCTCAACGATGCAGCCAAGGGGACAAAGACCCGCGTCCATTTGCCGACCGGAAAGGACATTGAGGTCAAGATTCCGGCGGGGATTGCGAGCGGTCAGCAGATCCGGCTGAAAGGGCAGGGCTGGCCGAGTGCGAACGGGCGGGCGGGCGATGCGCTTATAACCGTGAATGTCGCGCCGCATCCCCTGTTCAAGCCCGATGGCAGCGACCTGCGCCTCGATCTGCCGATTACGCTCTACGAGGCGGCACTTGGGGGCAAGGTCCGCGTGCCTACGCTCGATGGCGCGGTGGAGCTCGCAATTCCGGCCGACACAAATTCTGGGCGCACATTCCGGCTTAAGGGCAAAGGCCTGAAGGCGAAAAGCGGCGCCGGCGATCTGCTCGCAACCGTGCGTATCGTCATGCCCGAACGCGTCGACGACGAATTCAACGATCTCATGAAGACGTGGCGCGACAAGAAGCCCTACAACCCGCGCGGGGACCTGGAGTGAGCAGATTTATCCGCTCATTCCTGCGCAGGCGGCAAGTGGCTTCGGCCTATGACTTCTTCGCGTCGTCCCTTTCCATCTGCTCGTAGGCGGCTTTCGCTACCTTCTCGAGCTTGTCGCGATCGGCCGGCCCGCTCACCACATAGGCGACCTTGCCGTCGGCCCAGTAGAACGCGGCAGCACGCTCGGCGGCGGTATAGCGGAACGCGCTTGCCGGCGTGGCCGCCTTCGCGCAGTAGATCGTGAACCGCTCCCCGGACGCACCTTCATACATGTAGAAGGCGGCGGCTCCGGTCGGTCCCGGCAACAGACGCCCGCCGACGAGCTTGAGGCCGATCGACTGCAGATCGGGCACGCGTAGGTCCTCGCCGAGACGCTTCGACAACCATTGTGTCATGTGCTGACGCTCGGTACCCGGGACTTCGACCGGATGCCGCACCTCGACAACGTAGAGCTTGTAGGCGTCGAGCGCCTCATTCGCCACGGCAAACGAGCTTGTGCGCGTGCCGACGGAAGCGCCGTGCGCGAACCAGCCGGTTGCGCCGCCGGCGAAGAAAGCCACGAGCGCCGCCGCGGCCGCGAAGATCTTCCACGACCGGCCGTTGGCACGGTCGCTGCGGATGACCTGGTCGAGCGTCAGCCGTTCCGGCACTACTTCTTCCAGAATTTCGCCATAACGGGCGCGGATGCGCTCGGACTGCGCCCGCCAGGAGGCGACCGTTACGGCCTGCTCCGGATGAGCAGCAAGCCAGGCGGTGACGGCCTCCATGCGGTCGGCCGGCAATTCGCCATCGATATAGGCGTGCAGTTCATCCTCGGTCACGGGTGAATCGCGATTGATCATGGGTTCACCTTCTTCCTCATTTCACGCGGCGCAGCGCTGGGCGCCCGCCGTCGAGATAGGTTTTGATTTGTACGCGCGCACGCGCCAGACGCGACATGACGGTACCGATCGGAACGCCCTGCACCTCGGCGACTTCGCGGTAGCTCAATCCCTCGAGCACCACCAGCAGCAGGGCGTTGCGTTGGTCTTCGACAAGCGTCGCAAGTGCGCGCTCAATGTCGCGCCCGCCTGCTTCCGGACCGGCAAGGTCCGGAGCGTCGTTGTCCTCGATCGACGACAATACCGGCCGCCTGGCCAGCGAGCGCAGCCGGTTGCGGTTGAGATTGGTCAGGATTGTGTACAGCCAGCTGCGCACGTCGCCACCGTGAAACAGGTGTTCGGAGCGCAGCGCGCGCACCAGCGTGTCCTGCACGAGATCGTCGGCGATGTCGGCATCCCGCGTCAGCGCACGCGCATAACGGCGCAGCGCAGGGATGGTTGCTTCGACGTTTTGCCGAAACGTAGGCAAACCGGGCCTCCTTTGACTTTCGTTGCATGCCGACCAAGCGCCCTTGAGGGCCGCTTGTCCGCCGCGCCGCCATATGTCGGGTACTGTTCAGTAGTCAGAAAAACCCCACCGATCCAATCATATTCCCGAAAACGAATTGAATTAACAGTACAAATGCTGCTGCCGGTGCTTTGCTTGCTGGCTCAAAACGCCTGTGTCATAGGAAACCGCCGGCGCTCACCGGCAATACGGGAAGGATCATGCCGGAAATCTCGGGCCTGATGCGCGGCAAGCGCGGGTTGATCATGGGCGTGGCCAACAACCGCTCGATCGCCTGGGGCATTGCCCGCGCCTGCCGCGACCACGGTGCTGATCTCGCATTCACATATCAGGGCGATGCACTGAAGAAACGGGTGGAACCACTCGCCGAGGAAGTCGACGGTCTGGTCGTCGGTCAGTGCGATGTCACCGACCCTGCTTCCATGGACGCCGTTTTCGCTAACGTGAAATCGGCCTGGGGCTCGCTCGATTTCCTGGTGCACGCCATCGCCTTCTCGGACAAGGATCAGCTCGACGGGCGCTACGTTGATACGACCGAAGACAACTTCATCAAGACCATGGTGGTGAGCTGCTACTCGTTCACCGCGCTCGCCCAGCGCGCGGAAAAGCTGATGACGAACGGCGGCTCGCTCCTGACGATGACCTATTACGGCGCCGAAAAGTGGATGCCACATTACAACGTGATGGGGCTTGCCAAGGCGGCGCTGGAATCATCGGTGCGGTACCTTGCGGCCGATTTGGGCGCCAAAAATATCCGCGTGAACGCGATATCGGCGGGTCCCCTGAAGACCCTTGCTGCATCGGGCATCGGCGACTTCCGCTATATCCTGAAGTGGAACGAATACAACACGCCTTTGCGGCGCAACCTTGCGCTGGAGGAAGTCGGCAAGGCCGGCGTTTACTTCCTTTCCGATATGTCGAGCGGCGTGACCGGCGAGATCCATCACGTCGATGCCGGCTACCATATCGTCGGCATCAAGCATCCCGACGCGCCGGACATTGCCGTCGGCAAGACCGACTGATGAGTCAGCCCGCAAAGTCGCGGCCGGTCGTCTTTTATATCCGCCACGGCGAAACCGACTGGAACGTAACCGGCCGCCTGCAGGGCCGGCACGACGTCCCACTCAACGCGCGCGGGCGCGCGCAGGCCATGCATTGCGGC
>DATBTA010000281.1:0-7750 GCA_036559505.1 Pseudolabrys sp.
GCTCGCGATGACGCGATCGCGGATGCGCGCCGGAAGGCCGAGCTTTACGCCAAGGCCGCGGGAGCCAAGCTTGGCCGCGTCGTTTCGATCACGGAAGAAGGCTCCTCCCCGCCGCCGCGGCCGATGCAGGCCATGCGCGCCGGCGCAGTTCCCGTTGCCCCTGGCGAGCAAACGCTGAGGGCCGTCGTGACCGTTAGCTATGAATTAGGGCCGTAAATCCGCCCTGCCTTGACTCGGCCACATCGCGAACCTAGGTTCCCGCCGCTCTCGATAGAGACGTGAAATTCCAATCCGCCGCCCGGTCCATTGAGAGGCCGGAGGCCACCGCCCGACAGCGCGATGCGCCCTCGGGCGCAAAGGTGTTTTTAGACTGATGTTCGACTCGCTGTCGGAAAAACTCGGCGGCATCCTCGACCGCCTCACCCGCCGCGGCGCGCTCAGCGAAGCCGATGTCGACGCCGCATTGCGCGAGGTGCGCCGTGCGCTGCTCGAGGCGGACGTCGCGCTCGACGTGGCGCGCGCGTTCGTTGATGGCGTCAAGAAAGAGGCCGTCGGCATCGAAGTAATGAAGTCGGTGACGCCCGGCCAGATGGTCGTGAAGATCGTGCACGACCAGCTTGTCGCGACGCTCGGCGCCGGCAGCCAGGATGGGAACACCGGCATCGATCTCAACGCTGCGCCGCCGGTCGCCATCATGATGGTCGGCCTGCAGGGTTCCGGCAAAACCACGACGACTGCCAAGCTCGCAAGGCGGCTCACCGACCGGCAACGCCGCAAAGTGCTGATGGCCTCGCTCGACGTGCGCCGTCCGGCGGCAATGGAGCAACTTGCCGTGCTCGGGCGCGACGCGCAGATCGACACCTTGCCGATTGTCGAGGGCCAGGCGCCGCCGCAGATCGCACGCCGCGCCGTCGAGGCGGCCCGGCTCGGTGGTTACGACGTCGTGATGCTCGATACCGCGGGGCGCACCACGCTCGACGAAGCGATGATGAACGAAGCGTCCGAAGTCAAACGCGCAGTCAATCCGCACGAGGTGCTGCTCGTCGCCGACGCTCTAACCGGCCAGGACGCGGTCAACCTGGCGCGCTCCTTCGACGAGCGCGTCGGCCTTTCTGGTATCGTGCTCACCCGTGTCGACGGCGACGGGCGTGGCGGTGCTGCGCTTTCAATGCGCGCGGTCACGGGGAAACCGATCAAGTTGATCGGCACCGGCGAAAAGCTGGATGCGCTTGAGGATTTCGATCCGGCCCGCATCGCCGGCCGTATTCTTGGCATGGGCGACATCATCGCGCTGGTGGAGAAGGCCGCCGCCAATATCGACGCCGAAAAAGCCATGCGCGCGGCCGAGAAGATGCGCAAGGGCGCATTCGATCTCGGCGACTTGCGCGAGCAGCTCACGCAGATGCAGGCCATGGGTGGACTTAGCGGCCTGATGGGCATGCTGCCGGGCGTCGCCAAGATGAAGAACCAGCTCGCTGCCGCCAATCTCGATGACAATGTCGTCAAACGTCAGATCGCAATCATCGATTCGATGACTCCGAAGGAGCGCCGCAACCCGGATTTGCTCAAGGCCAGCCGTAAGAAGCGTATCGCCGCCGGCTCCGGCACGACGCCCGAAGCGATCAACAAATTGCTGAAGATGCATCGCGGCATGTCGGACATGATGAAGATGATGGGCGGCGCCAAACGCGGCCCGCTTGCCGGCCTGGCGCGGGCCATGGGTTTCGGCTCCGGCATGCCATCACCCGAGCAGATGGCGGAAATGGCGAAGAACATGCCCGGCGGTCAACTGCCGCCAAATATGCCCGGCAGTGGTGGTTCTTTGCCGCCGACCATGCCGAAGCTACCTCCGAATATGCCCGGACTACCTGGCCTGCCAGGCCTGGGCGGGAAGTTTCCCGGATTACCGGGCGGTTTGCCGCCTGGCCTTGGAAAGAAGAAATGATCACCGATCAGTAGAATGAGAAAGGACTAAAGGATGTCTCTCGTTATTCGCCTCGCCCGTGCCGGCACAAAGAAACGGCCGGTTTATCACGTCGTCGTCGCTGACAATCGCGCACCGCGCGACGGCCGATTCATCGAGCGGCTCGGCTATTTCAATCCGTTGCTGCCGAAAGAAAAGACCGAGCGGCTCAAGCTCGACCTCGAAAAAGTCCAGGCTTGGATGAAGAAGGGCGCGCAGCCGTCCGATCGTGTGATGCGCTTCCTTGACGCCGCCGGGATCATGAAACGGCCGAAGCGCAACAATCCGGAAAAGGCGATCCCGCGCAAGGAACGCAAGGCGAAGGAAGAGGAAGCGGCGAAAGCTGCCGGTGGTGCACCCGCCGCCGAAGGCGGCAAGCCTGCGGAGAAGGCGGCGGAGAAACCGGCAAAGGCAGACAAGCCGGCCGAGACCGCACCGGCTCCGGCGGCGAGCTAAGGCTCGCCCGCTCGCGCCGTGGCCGAACGAATTTGCGTTGCCCGCATCGGTGCCGCGCACGGCGTGCGCGGCGAGGTGAAGCTCTGGTCGTTCACGGAAGATCCGGCGGCGGTTGCGACCTACGGTCCGCTGGAAACCGAAGACGGCAAGCAGCGCTTCGAGATCGAGGCCATGCGTCCGGCCAAGGACCACTTCGTCGCGCGCATTGCGGGGGTCAGTGACCGCGACGCAGCTGAACGATTGCGCAATCTCGAGCTATATATTCCGCGCGCACGGCTGCCCAAGATCGATGAGCAGGATACTTACTATCACGCCGACCTGGTCGGTCTTGATGTCGTTACACCGGAGGGTGTTCAGATCGGAACGGTGCACGCGCTGCATAATTTCGGCGCCGGCGACATCATCGAAATCATGCCGGTGGGCAGTGGCGAGCCCTTGATGCTGCCATTCAACGACGCAACAGTTCCACGCGTGGATCTTGAGGCAAAGCAAATCGTGCTTGTGCCACCGGTTGAGGTCGAGGTGCGGGACGAATGAGCATGTGGCGGGCAAGCGTATTGACCATCTTTCCGGAGATGTTCCCGGGACCGCTGGCGCAGAGCCTGGCGGGCAAGGCAATGACGTCCGGCATCTGGTCGCTCGACACGGTGGACATTCGCGCGCATGCGACCGACAAACATCGCACCGTCGACGACACGCCCGCAGGCGGCGGGCCTGGCATGGTGATGAAGGCCGATGTGCTTGCGCACGCACTCGACGGCCTCCCGCATGACACGCGCCCTCGTCTGCTGATGAGTCCGCGCGGCAAGCCGCTCCGGCAAAGCCGTGCCGCAAAGCTCGCGCACGGACTGGGAGTTGTCATTGTGTGCGCACGCTTTGAAGGTGTCGACGAGCGCCTGATCAAGGCGCGCGGCCTTGAGGAAGTATCCCTTGGCGACTTCATCTTGTCTGGCGGCGAAATCGCGGCGCTTGCGCTGCTGGATGCCTGCGTGCGCCTGTTGCCCGGCGTCATGGGCAAGGAAGCTTCCGCCGCCGAGGAAAGTTTCACGGACGGGCTGCTCGAATACCCCCAGTACACCCGGCCGCCCGTTTTTGAGGGCGAACCGATCCCCGAGGTGCTCACCTCTGGCGATCATGCCAAGATCAAGGCTTGGCGACAGGCGGAAGCGGAGCGGCTCACCGCCGATCGTCGACCCGATCTTTGGTCGGCCTATCAGGCCCGCAAGGCACCGAAAAACAGGCCGAATCCAAAGGGTGACAAGCCGAAAGCTTTGTAATACAAGCTCGCCGACCCATTCAGACCAGACAAAGACCGCGCGCCGGTTGCTGGCGCTGCCGACGGAGAATTCGCAATGGACATCATTCAGCAGCTCGATAAGGAGCAGGTCGAGAAACTCTCGGCCGGCAAGACCATTCCCGACTTCCAGCCGGGCGACACGGTGCTGGTTAACGTCAAGGTCGTCGAAGGCGACAAGGCACGCGTGCAGGCTTACGAAGGCGTCTGCATTGGCCGCTCCGGGCGCGGCATCAACGAGAACTTCACCGTGCGCAAGATTTCGTACGGCGAGGGCGTCGAGCGCGTGTTCCCGCTCTACTCGCCCATGATCGACTCGATCGAGGTGGTCCGCCGCGGCAAAGTCCGCCGCGCCAAGCTCTATTACCTGCGCGGACTGCGCGGCAAGAAGGCGCGCATCTCCGAGGCGCAGGGTGCCAGCGGCGCGGAAGGCGCAGAGGCTGCGGCCAGCAAGTAATATTCCGGCTATTCGGGGTGAAAGGGCCGCTACGGCGGCCCTTTTTCTTTGCCCTCCATTCGTTGTGGGCGGCAGGATGATTGGCTATATAACCGACATGGTTTCCAAAGCTCAGCGGATTGTCCTGGTCGACCACGCGCGATTGCCGTGGCGGTTTTTCGGCCGGCTAACGGCAGCGGTGCAAGCAGGCCTTTGATCGCGTTCGCACGGGACACGTGCAAGCCGCTATCCATTCTCTCTGAGCAAAGTTGACGCCATGAAACCACGAACGCTCTACGATAAAATCTGGGAAGATCACCTGGTTGACGAACAGCCGGATGGGACGTGTCTCATCTACGTCGATCGCCATCTGGTGCACGAGGTCACTTCCCCGCAAGCCTTCGAAGGCCTGCGCGCCGCCGGCCGCAAGGTGCATGCGCCCGACAAGACATTGGCCGTGGTCGATCACAACGTTCCCACCACCGATCGCAGCAAGCCCAATCCGGATCCGGAAAGCGCCGAGCAGATCGCCGCGCTCGCGAAGAACGCCAAGGATTTCGGCATCGAGTATTTCAACGAGTTCGACAAGCGTCAGGGCATCGTCCACATCATCGGGCCCGAGCAGGGCTTCACGCTGCCCGGCACCACGATCGTGTGCGGCGACAGCCATACTGCGACGCATGGCGCCTTCGGCGCGCTCGCCTACGGCATCGGCACCTCCGAGGTCGAGCATGTGCTTGCGACACAGACGTTGATCCAGAAGAAATCGAAGAACATGCGCGCGGTGGTCGACGGCAGACTGCCATCCGGCGTCACCGCCAAGGACATAATCCTTGCAATCATCGGCGAGATCGGTACTGCCGGCGGCACGGGCTATGCGCTGGAATATGCCGGCGAAGCGATCCGCGCGACGTCCATCGAAGGCCGCATGACGATCTGCAATATGTCGGTCGAAGGCGGCGCCAAGGCTGGCTTCATCGCGCCGGACGAGAAGGCCTACACCTATCTCATGGACAAGCCGAAGGCACCGAAAGGTAAGGCTTGGGACGAGGCGATGCGCTATTGGGAGACTTTGCGGTCGGACGACGGCGCGCATTTCGACCGTGAGATTCGTCTTGATGCCGCGAAACTGCCGCCGTTGGTCACCTGGGGCACCAGCCCCGAACAGGTGACGTCGATCACCGGCAAGGTCCCGGTGCCGACGGAAATTGCCGACGAAAAGAAACGCACCGCGGCCGAGCGCTCGCTCGAATACATGGGCCTCAAGGGCGGCGAGAAGATCACCGACCTCAAGCTCGATCGCGTGTTCATCGGCTCGTGCACCAATGGACGCATCGAGGATCTGCGTGCGGTTGCGCGCGTGGTCGATGGCAAGACGGTCAATACCAATGTCAACGCGATGATCGTTCCCGGCTCCGGCCTCGTTAAAATGCAGGCGGAAGCGGAGGGCCTCGATAAGATCTTCAAGGCCGCCGGTTTCGAGTGGCGTGAGCCGGGCTGTTCGATGTGCCTTGCGATGAACCCCGACAAGTTGCAGCCGGGCGAACGCTGCGCGTCAACGTCGAACCGCAATTTTGAGGGGCGCCAGGGCTACAAGGGCCGCACGCATCTCGTTTCGCCGGCAATGGCTGCAGCGGCGGCGATTGCCGGACACTTCGTCGACGTGCGCGAATGGAAGTAGCGCGGATATTTGAATGAGACGCAGCAAGCCCGCCTTGACGGCGGGCTTTTGTTTACCAGCAGCGCCACGCCCGACGGTATGCCCAGTGTCCGTTGCGCCAAACGCGTATGCGTGCCCAGCCGCAGGCCGGCTGCGGAGGAATCGCGTAGTAATATGGTCCAGGGTAGTACGCGTAGGGATAACTCCAGCCCCAACCATAGCCGAGCCCAGGTCCAAGCCCGAAAGCGGGACCCCAACCCCAACCACCGCGCCAACCTCCATGCCAGTGGCCGCCATACCAGCGCGCTTCCGCGCTGCCAGGCACGAACGCAATGAAACTGAAAATCAGAACAGTGCCTGCGAAAAATCGCGTTAGCCTGGACATCGCTGCACCTCCGGTGCCGCCCCCTCGCCAAGCCAACTTTACACCACCGCCACGCCGGCCTCTATTCCCACCAGCAGCGCATTTGCGGCACGATCACCGGGCCGCTGACGCGATATTCTTGCGCAAGCCACGAGCGGCACTGCCGCTTGGCATTTGGCCCGGGATAGACGCGGCGCGGATAGATCGTGACGCGGGGTCGCTTTTTCTGCGCCGCGAATTCAGCTGGACAGCTTTCGTTATTGCAAACGGACGACTGGGCTGACGCCGGTATTTGTACGCCGGCGCTGAGGACAAATATCAAGCCAATCAAGGCCAACCGCATAACAATATTCGACATCGACCGCCTGCGCCTCGTGTCAGGGTCGCCAACCGTTGCGCATCCGGGGGCCAGCCGTCAACCGCTTGGACCACACGCAAACCTCGCCTACAAAGTTGCCATGACTGGCCAATTCCACGATTGGCGCGGATCGGCGGCGCCGTCGATGTCGGATATCGAGGCTCTCGCGTCGGAGGCCTACGCGCGTCTTCCGGAGCACTTCCGCAATCTCTGTGAGAACCTCGTCATCCGTGTTGAGGATTTTCCAACTGACGAGGTTCTCGAGAGCATGCGTGCCGAGAGCGAGTTCGACCTGCTTGGCTTGTTCCAGGGCGTCGGACTGCCATTCCAGTCGGATGCAACCCCGGAGCTCATGCCCAACATGATCTGGCTGTATCGCCGGCCGATCCTCGATTATTGGGCCGAGCACGAGGACACGTTGGGAGAGATCGTGACCCATGTCCTGGTGCATGAGATCGGGCACCATTTCGGGCTCTCGGACGAGGATATGGAAGCAATCGAGGCAAGCGTCGAATAGGCTGGCATCGATCCCAAACCATGATGATGGTCATTCACAATTGGAATTGGTCGAGCGTGCCTGGCTGCGCGAACATTACACGTCAGGAGATTCGTCATGATCGTGACTGTTTTTCGTTCCCGCCTGCGCCCCGGCGCCCGCGAGGAATACATCGCCCTTGTCGATCGCATGGTCGAACTGGCGAAGACAATGCCCGGCTACATTTCTCATAAAGGTTTTTTTGCCGACGACGGCGAGCGGGTTACCATCGTCGAATTCGAGCACGAAGAGGGGATGCGTGCCTGGCGCATGAACTCCGAACATCGAGCCGCGCAGAAAAAGGCCCGGGAAATCTACTATTCCGAATACAGCGTGCAGGTGTGCAACGTGGTGCGCGAATCCAAATTCAAGCTTGATGAGCGGGTGCCGGCCTAGCGTGATCGCGCATTGCGGTTGTCCTTTTTCGGCGTCTCAGGGGCGGGACTATGATTGCGCTCACACACGCCGCCGCGAATCCCGGCTGCAATCAGGCACTCCCGGACCGAGTAGTAGTAGTAACAATTTGTGTACTGCGGGCCGCCAAAATCGCGATAGCACCAAGGGCCGTCATTTGCCGCCTTTGATGCGCTTGTGAAACCAAAAAAAAGAAGCGCCACGACCGTCAAATTGCGCACAGCTGACCTCCTCTTCTCGATCCGCTATTGACCAAAACACCGGACGCCT